>CALRNG020000131.1:0-8630 GCA_943369495.1 Rhizobium sp. Q54 | reverse complement strand
ATGCCAAGGGGCGCGTCTTCACCTTCCCCATCCCCACCTACAATATCACCCCGGATTTCCCGTGGGAGAGCGAGAACGCCACCCTGCTATTTGCCATGACGGCCAAATACGGGCTGCCCTATTTCCAGAATTTCGTGAATTCGGAACTGAAGCCCAACATGATCCGGTCCATGTGCTGCCGCCTGCAGCTGGACCTGACAGAGTTGCTGAAACGCGGCAATGGCCTGTTCGGCTCGGCTGAACAGACGGGCTCCCTGGGGGTGGTGACCATCAATTGCGCCCGGCTGGGCCATCTGCACCAGGGGGATGAGGCGGGCTTGTTCGCCCGCCTGGACCATCTGCTGGAACTGGGTCGCAACAGCCTGGAGATCAAGCGCAAGGTCATCCAGCGCCTGATGGATAACGGCCTGTTCCCTTATACCAAGCGCTATCTGGGCACCTTGCGTAACCATTTCTCTACCCTGGGGGTGAATGGCATCAATGAGATGATCCGCAACTTCACCGGCGACCACGAGGATGTGACGACCAATTGGGGGAGGGCCTTCGCGCTGCGACTGCTGGACCATGTGCGCGCCCGCATCGTGCAGTTTCAGGCCGAAACCAGCCATATGTATAATCTGGAAGCCACCCCGGCAGAGGGCACGACCTATCGCTTCGCGCGGGAGGATCGCAAACGCTTTCCCGGCATCCTCCAGGCCGGCACGGCGGACCAGCCCTATTACACCAATTCCTCGCAATTGCCGGTGGGCTATACCGACGATCCGTTCGAGGCGCTGACCCTGCAGGAACCGTTACAGGCCAAATATACCGGCGGCACCGTGCTGCATCTCTATATGACGGAGCGGCTATCCTCGGCCGATGCCTGCCGCAAGCTGGTGCGCCGGGCGCTGGAGAATTTCCGGCTGCCCTATATCACCGTGACGCCCACCTTCTCCATCTGCCCCACGCATGGCTATCTGGCTGGCGAGCACGCCTTCTGCCCGAAATGCGACGAGGAGATCCTCGCCCGCAAACGCCGCGAAGCTTCGCGGTAACCCTCTGACCGAAGGATCAATCATGAACAATATCGTCGCCCTGGCCCCTGCCCAGGACATGAAGATCGAATTGACCGATGCCGAGCGCCAACCTTGTGAGGTCTGGACGCGGGTGATGGGCTATCACCGCCCCGTTTCCGCCTTCAATGCCGGCAAGAAGGGGGAGCATCAGGAACGCCGCTTCTTCCAGGAACGCCATGCCCGTTGTGCCTGAACCACGCATCGGCGGTCTGTCGCCTCTTTCAACCTGCGACTGGCCGGGGCAACTGGTGGCGACAATCTTCTGCCAGGGCTGCCCCTGGTCCTGTCGCTATTGCCACAATCCCCACCTGATTCCAGCCGACCGCGCCGGCGATATTCCCTGGCGCGATGTGCTGGCTTTTCTGGAAAGACGGCGCGGCCTGCTGGATGGCGTCGTCTTCTCCGGCGGGGAACCGACGCTGCAGGTCGGACTGGTTGATGCGATCGCCGTTGTGCGCGACCTGGGCTTTCGGGTGGGGCTGCATACGGGCGGCCCCTATCCCGACCGGCTGTCCGGGCTGTTGCCCCGGCTGGATTGGGTCGGCTTCGATATGAAGGCACCGTTCGCCGATTATGCCCGTATCACCGGCGTGCCGGGCAGTGGTGAGCGTGCCCGGGCCAGCCTGGGCATGCTGCTGGACAGTGGTGTCGATCTGGAAGTGCGCACGACGGTGCATCCGGCCTTGCTTTCCACGGCTGATCTTGCCGGGATGGCGGAAAGCCTGGGTATCTTGGGCGTGCGCCGCTTCGTGATCCAGTGTTTCCGCCCGCAGGGCTGCGCGGATGACGAACTGGCGACGCTGCCATCCGCCCTGGACGGTGAGGCCATCGGTGGCATTATGGCGCGGTTCCCGGAGGGGTATATCCGGGTGGGGTGATGACGTGTTCTCCCGTCATCGGGGCTTCTTAGCAACGCGCCGGGTCATCCGCGGCCCCACCGGACAGGAATGGCCAGTAAAGGCGGAGCCAGACCAGAAAGCCCACGCTCCAGAACAGGGCCGCCACCGCGTAGGGCGGGCCCGGCGGTGCAGGGGTTATATGCAGATCGGGCAGAACCCGCAGCAGCACGGCGACAATCAGCAGCAGCAGCGCGCCGCCCATGCCACGTGGAAACGGCAGGGTCCGCCCCGTATGCATCAGGCCGGCTATAGCGAAGACCGTCATGACACCAAGCCCCAATCCGCCCATAAGGGCCAGATGCAAGCCCGGTATTTCCGCAAAAGGGGCACCCAGCCGTGCGGCACCGACCAGTATCAACCCGATACCTGAGAACAGGCTTGATCCGGCGAGCGCCAGAATTTCGATCCGCAGCCCCTCCCTGCCGACAAAGGCCTCACCCACGCGGTCGATGAAGGCAGCCCCGGCGGCGATGAACAGCCAGCCCGTGACGCCGCTGGAAAGCCCCAGCAATTCGCCCGTCAGGATCACGGCGATCGCTGCCGGGGCGAGGTTCCGGCGGCCGGGATGCGGGCGGTAGGGAGAACTGGCCCGCGACGGGTCCAGGACCAGATTGGTCACGGGTACGGTGATGCGGGAAAGCGCGAGACCGAGGAGCCCCAGAAACACCAGTCCGGCGATCCGCAACAGCATGAGTGCGGTCTCAGGATCATTCAGCGCCATGGCCATCCGAGCGGCGATCCCTGCCGTCGCCAGGGCGGCAAGCCAGATCAGGAAACCCAAGAGACGTTCCGTTCCCCGCTTCCGGGCCACGGCGACCAGATAGAGCGGCAGGAAGACAAGCCATGCCCCGTCGGCAATCAGGCCAAGCCACGTCAGCGCGTCGGCACCAAGCAGACCGACCAGACGGGCAATAAGCCAACACCCAGCCAAAATATACAGGCCACGTCCCCGAAGCCGGGGCGTGTCCGACCATTCCGGCACCGCCGTCGTGATGAAGCCGATCAAGGCCGCGCCGTAGGTGCCCAGTATCATCTCGGTCGCGTGCCAGATGCCGGGCGGCATTTGGTGCGCCAAGGGCAGTGACAGGCCATGCAGCGCCGTCCATAATAGAGGCCATAGCGCCGCATGCAGCGCCGAAAGGGGAAAGAATAGCCGCACCCCCTCATCGCCCAAACGCCGTACTATCGTCATGCAGGGCCACCTCACGGTATCCGCCTTTCATCAACATCGAAGATGTGGCGGAACAGCGGGTCATCGCGATGCCAGCTATCGGTCAATCTATACAGCGCCTCGTCGCTGCGGGCTCCCGGTTCACCCGGCACCCTGCGCTCGCCGGCGATGCCCCGGCCATGCGTATCCATCACCAGGACACGGTGAGCGATGCGCGCCGCCTCCATCAGGTCGTGGGTGATGAACAGTGCTGCAAAGCGGGCGGCGCCCGCCGCCATGATCACAAGATCCTGCATACGCCGCTTCAACGCCGCATCCAGTGCCGTGAAGGGTTCGTCGAAATAGATGAAGTCGGGTTCGACGACCAGCGCCCGGGCGATCGCGGCCCGCTGACGCATACCTCCTGACAGTTCGACCGGATATTTCAGCAGATCGGCGGGTTCAAGCGAGACGCGGGCAGCGGCGGCGGCGACCCGTCGCGACCGGTCCCGCCTCGCGGTAGCCGCCAGACGCAGCGGATAGGCAATATTGTCATGCGCTGTCGCCCAGGCGAGCAGCCGGGGTTCCTGGAATACCATGCCATGGCGGCGGTAAAGCCGGGACACCCGCCCGCGCGATGGTTCGATCAGCCCGGAGGCGATCTGCGCGACCGTGCTTTTACCACATCCCGACGGGCCGACCAGGGCGGTGATTTCCCCGGCGCCGATACGCATATCGACGCCGGAAACCACAGTACGCCCGAGATAGGCATGCTCGACGCCTTCCAGGACAAGGGCCGTTTCCATCAGAACCGAACCTTGAGGCCGGTATAGAGGGCGCGACCATCCGCAGGCAGGAAGGCGGCCTGTCCGGCGACCGCCTGATCGACGATGAGGGTTGAGGACGCGTAATTTGTATCGAACAGGTTTCGGACCTCGCCGTAGAGGGTGATGCTCTTGTTGAATGCGTAGCTGGCACCCAGATCGGCGGTGATGAACGAGTCCATGTAGAGCGTGTTCATATTGTCGACTGGCGTGCGGCCGGGCCACCAGTCCATCTCCGCGCGCAGATGAAGCGATGTCGTCACCTGATAGCCAAGCTGGGCGTTGAGGATATGCCGGGGCGCACCGGCCAGGCGGTTATTTTGGCGAAGCGGGTCATCATGGAAACGGAAATCCTGATACGTATAGGCGATCCGTCCGGAGAGGGAATCGCCGATCCAGGTGGACACGCCCAGTTCGATGCCGAAATGCCGGGTTTCATCGGCATTGATGGCGCCCAGCGAAACGCCGGTCGCGTCGCGCAGATTCAGCAGCTCCTTCTCGACCCACGAATAATAGATTACCGCATCGGTCATGGCCGGTGCCAGATGGCCGCGCCAGCCAAGTTCCACGGTCGTTGATCGTTGCGCGTCCAGGTCCGGCGTGGCGAAGACGGCGGCGGCCAGCGCTGGGTTCGCCGGATTGGGCCGGCCGGGGCTGCTGTTGGGCGTGCCATTGACGGTGGCCAGAAGATCATCGTGGGTTGGCGGCTCGAAGCTGCGGCTTATGGCCCCGAAGAGCATATGTTCTTCGTTCGGACGCCAACTCAGGCCCAGGCTGGGCGTGAAGCCGCTATAATTGCGTGCATAGCTGGTGTCGGTGGTGGCGACGCTGCCGGCCGGCAGCGCCGTGGTGGGGTTCGCCGGGCTGAAAGCCAGCGTGGGCCGGCGCGCGCTATCATAGGTGTCGTCAAAGTCGCGGCTGGCATGGGCGACCGCGATGGCCGGGGAAAGGGTGACGCCAGTGCCAAGGGGGATGTTCGCCCCGGCACTGACGGTCAATGTATCGGAATCAAGGGTTCCCTTCCCGAACAGCGCGCTGCGCCTGCCGGCATTGTTGAGATAGTATTCCCGATCGGCGGAGCCGACGACATAGGTCGCGGTGGCTTCAAGCAGGGGCAGGGCAGCCGTCGCCACCGGCGCATAGGCATAGCGCGCCGCCAGCGTCAGGTCACCGCCCTCGGTGACGCGTACGCCCGATGATACTGGAAAGCGGAACATGTCGTCGGTGTAGGCGTAACCGGCCGCCACATCCATCAGATGCGGTCCAAGGCTCGCCGTCGTGCGGTTGCCGATCCGATATTGCTCAGTTTCGCGTCGGGGCTTGTCCCGAATGACATTGGGTCCGGGCGCCACCGCCACGCCGCCGACAATGAGGGGGCCGGTATGGACGGCGCGGGGGTCGGTATTCAGCGTCGCTTCCGTCGTCGGTCCAGCGACGTCAAAGCCAAGATCGGTATAGCCCGCGAAGAAGCGGGTTCGCAGGGCTTCGGTCAACTCCAGGCCGACATTGGCGTCGAAGCCCGTTCGTTCCGATTGGTTATAGTCGCGGTAACCGCCGCGCTCGCTATGCTGGGCGGCGATCATCGCATCGGTCCGGTCCCATTGCTGTCCGACCTGCGCCCGCGCGTTGAGCTGGCCGAAGCTGCCGCCTTCCAGGATGAGGGTGGCACCGGGGGCGGAGGAACCGGTCGGGGACACCAGATTGAAAGCACCCCCCAGGACGGTGGCACCCAGCCGGTTGGCTGTGTAGCCCCGGTAGATTTCGGTGAACGCCGCTCCCCGCACATCGGCCAAGCCTACAATGTAGGAACCGTCGGCCCGGTTCAACGGCAGGCCATCCTTGAGGGCCAGGATACCGCGTTCCACAGGGTTCTGCTGCAGCCCCGACCCCCGGATCTGTATCCGGGGCTGGTCATTGCCGCCGAAAAAGGTCTGGACGACCACCCCGGGCACCGTTGCCAGCGTGTCGGCAAGATTGAGGTCAAGCTTGCCGAGCAGATCATCGCCATCAATGACCGCAATGCCGCCGGCCACGGCCTCCAGCCGCCGTCGGGCCTCATCGGCGCTGGTTTCTACGCCCTCCACCTTCAGCGGACTCAGGATCACGACGGCACCCGGCCCGGCTGATTGGACCATGGTCGCCGGCGGCAAGGCCAATATCCCGGCGATGCCCATCCCTGCCGCCCTCCAGCGCCGCGCCATTCGATCAGTCCCCACCATCTTGGCTCCATATATGCGATTGAGTTGCAATTGCATATATTAGGAATTCCCGTCTCGGCTTTATTGTCGCCGGACAAACTGAGCGCCGAAAAGCCGCCTCGGCGCAGCAATGGTATCGGCGCGCAATTTGTTGAACGGGTTCAGCGCTTCACCCCCCATGGGCGCGCTGCGTCCCGCCAGCGTTCAATCTCGGCCCGGAATGGATGCAACAGCGCATATTCGGCGGTGATCAGGACCGCTACGGCGATAAGCACCCAAGCCATCGCCCCTGCGACATCGAGATTGGCCCGCGCCAGGGCCAATTCGCCGCCCATCCCGCCGGTATTGGCGAGCAACTCCGCCATGACCGTCACCTTGCAGGCGACGCCCAGAGCGACGCCCAGTGCCGGAAAGAGGAAGGCTGCCGCCTGTCGTGCGCCCAATGTCCAAAGACGGGCGCAGGCGCTTGCCCCAAACAGGCGAGCCATATCATCCAGGCCCCGATCACGCGTCATAATGCCCTCGGCGACACCGGCGAAGATGATGGGGGTTGCCGACACGGTGACGACGGTCGCCACCATGTTATCGGTCGATCCGAACCAGATCATGGCGAAGACGATCCAGGCGATCGGCGGCACGCCGAGCAGCACGGTCAGCAAGGGACGTGCGATCCGCATCGCCGCCGGGGAGTATCCGGCGACGGAACCAGTGATGATGCCGACGGCGACCGAGAGTGCGAAGCCCTCAGCCGCTCGCAGCATCGTCGTGGCGATGATCGACCATGAGATGGGATCGGCGACAATCATCCCTGCCGCGGCCATCGTGTCCAGCGGCGATGGCAGGATGAAAGCGCCATAGGTTTCGTGGCCGGCCTGCCAGAGGCCGGCAAACAACGCCAGCCCGGCGATGCCCGCCCAAGCAGACCACAGAAAGCGCCACGCGCGTCCCAGACGATCCGCTGATGCCGAGATCAAGCCCATCATGACCCCGTCAGAGATAGAAATCACTGTCCGGGATCTTGCCACCCAGAATACGCGGATCCATCGCGGCGATCTGCTGGAAGGCGGCCTCGATGGATGGCCTCGCCTCCCGCGCCGTGACGGCCACCAGATTGCAGTAGGGAATGGCCGCCGCAAGCACGGGTGCGGGCATTCCCAAGGCATCCGCTGCGTCCTTTGCGCCATGCGAAGGATTGGCATTGACCGCCGCCGTGGTCTGCACCAGCCCTTCATGCAGGGCCGTGACCAGGCCCGGCTGTTCGCGCAGGAACGCCTCGCTGACCCCCAGCCCGGCCTGTGGCAGCGGTCGGCCCTGTGCGGCGACCGCGCTCCATATCTGCTGCATGTCCATGGTACGGGTGACCTGTTTTCCCACCATGCCGGCCCGCATGATGGCTGCCGCCGCAGCCGGCTCCGGGAGCAGGGCGGCATCCGCCCTGCCGGCGTAAAGCAGTTGAATGGCTTCCATCGGCGTCCCGGCGAATTGCAGGGAAAGATCCGTATCGGCGTTCAGGCCGTGCAGTGCCAGCAGGCGCCGCAGCGTCAATTCCACCGTATCGCCGCGGAACGGAAGGACGATGGTTCGGCCCTTCAACGCGACGATGCTGGAAAGGGATGCGTCGGTTGCCACCATGTACAGCAGACCATTGGTCAGGACATTGACCAGACGAACCCGAAGGCCACGGTTATACAGGTTGGCCGCCGTGTTGACCGGCATGACAACGGCCTGCATGGTGCCGGAGGTCAGACCGGCCCGCAACTCGTCCGGGTTGCGCCACGCCTTAAAGGTGACCTTGTCCGCGATGTCCCACATGTATCCGGCCGTGATGGCGTGCGCAACCGTGATCGAGGGACCGGCCGGTGGCCCCCATATCGTGAGTTCACGGAGCTTTTGCCCGCCATGCGCCGTAAGTGGCAACCCGGCGAGGGCTGTGAAACCGGCCAGGGCGGCGCGGCGAGAAATCAGGCTCATTGCGGGTATCCCATCTTGTCCATCGCATTGCGATTGAGAGGCGGTCGCCTTCGCGGCGCTCACCGGTGTGCTAGGCCTCTCGTCAATGCAACTCTAAGCGATGGTGCGGAAAGCAGCTTGACCTGGATCAACATCCGAGAGTGATTTATCTGTCATTTCTTGATGGATCGTGGCGCCCCTGGGGCGCGCTCATCGATAATTCCCGCGGAAATCAGGCAAGTTGATGCGCCATCTCCTCCTGTTCACCCTCCTGCTTCAGGCAATTAACCCGACAGTGACAAGGGTGAACGGGAAACCGCACAGGCCAGCCTGCATCTGGACCTTGTGGGGGGGCACGGCAGAGGCTTACTGAACCGGCTGAAGGATGAGCGCTGGGTGCAGTTCTCCGCCAATGTTGCCCAGCAGGAACAGGTGGCCGATGAATAGCAGCGGGGCGATATCGCCGCAAAACAATACCATCTGCCGGGTATGGGGCTGCATAGCGTGATGCTAGAAGCCGGCGGTGATTTCCAAATCCAGGATAATGAGAGCCT
>CALRNG020000130.1:0-8633 GCA_943369495.1 Rhizobium sp. Q54 | reverse complement strand
CGCGCCGCCTCGATGGTGGCGTTCAGGGCCAGAAGGTTGGTCTGGCTGGCAATTTCGGCGATCAACTGCACCACATTGCCGATCCGCCCCGCCGCCTCCGACAGGCCGGTGGCAATGGCATCGCTACGACGGGCACCGTCCAGCGCCTCCGCCGACCGCCGGCCACTATCTTCCACCTGCCGGCCGATTTCGGAGATGGAGACAGCCAGTTCCTCTGCCGAGGCCGCCACGCTTTGCACGTTGCTGGCGGCCTGTTCGGCGGCACCGGCAATGCCCATGGCCTGGGCGTCGGTCTGCGCCGACAGGTCGGCCATGGTGGCGGCGGCCTGGGCCATGTCCCGACCGGCCTCCTCCAGCGTGCCCAGCATGCGGGTGATCTGCCGTTCGAAGGCGACGGCCAGCGCTTCGCGCGTTTCCAGGCGGCGTATCCGCTCCGTCTCCGCTGCCGCGCGCTCGGCCAGCATGCGCTGGTTTTCCTGCGCGCCCTGCTGGAACACCAGGACGGCGCGGGCCATGTCGCCCACTTCATCCCGGCGCGCTGTGCCCGGTATGGAGATATCCAATGCGCCGCCCGCCAGAACCCCCATGGCGCTGGTCAGGTTACGCACCGGGCGGATCACCCCGCGCAGGACGACCAGCAATCCAGCCGCCCCCAGGGCCAGCACCAGCGCCACCAGACCGATATTCAAGCCGCGCAGCCACACGCCCTGACCCGATGCCGCCTCATACGCCGCTTCGGCTCGTGCCACCTGCAGGTCGGTCAGCTTCACGATGGTTTCCGTCACCGGATCAATGGCGGGATACAGACCCTGCTCCGCGAAGGTCACGATCCCCGCCCGGTCCTGGGCCCGCAGCAAGGATTGAAGCTGTTCAATGGCCGCATCGGCAGCCCCGAACCGGCTTTGTGCCTCGCGCACCAGGGCCGCTTCGTCGCTGTCATGTGCACGCGCCAGATAGGATTGCCAGCGGGCCTTGATTTCCGCCTTGGCCGTTTCCACGCCCTTGGCCGCGTCTTCCCAGGATACAGTGCCGTGCCGCACCTTGTGGGTGGTATCGACAATGAAGACGGCATAGGCGTCCGACACGATCTTCAGGTCGCGCATCGGCACCACGCGTTCGGCATAAATGGCCGCCAGCTGCCGTTCCCCAGCATTCAATGTCTGCCACCCGAACAGGGACGCAACAATGGCAAGCCCGGCCAGCGCGCCCACGACGCCCAGCAGCGTTTCCCGCAACCTCAGCATGATCGTCCCCCAATGGATGCCGCCTTCCGTGACGGCAGCCTTATCGTTTCATACGAAACGATATATCCAAACTGGGTAGGCGTTCCAAGCGGAGATTTGATTGACGCATCATTAATCTTGCAATGTCGCAAGCCACGCGGCGATTCTGTTGCAAAATGATAGGGATTGCTTCCGGATTGAAGCAACTGACTGAATACCCTGGAATGATTCAAAACCCAATGACGAGCCTGTTCTGTCCGTAATGGCCGCTCTCGACATCAGGGATGGAGAGATCAACCCTTGGTTGCCTTCTCCGCACTCTTATACAATCGGCTAAAATTCTTGACCGTTGGTAGTCGCGCCGACTCAGCTTTGGCGGCGGCTCATGCCGCCGAAGCTTGAAATGCCGATGAGCCGATGGAACCGGCGGGGGAAGCCGCGTCCATGGCGCCCTCCCCCACCGCCATCACATCAGAAATCGGCCGGGGCGGCGATGCCGCTCTTGGCCAGATTGTCCCTGATGGCGCCCTTCAGACGCTCCAGCCCTTCGGGGCTGAACGCTTCGGCGCGGGCCACCAGCACGTCCTGGGTGTTGGACGCACGCAGCAGCCACCAGCCATCGGCAGTCTTCACGCGCACGCCGTCAATGTCATTGACCTCGGCCCCGCCAGCGGCTTCTTCGGCCTTCACGCGGGCCTTGATCTCGTCCACGGCGGCGAACTTGCGTTCCTCATTCACCTGGAAGCGGACTTCCGGGGTGTTCAGCATGTCCGGCAGCTCATCACGCAGGGCCGACAGGGCGGCCATACGCGACACAATGCCCAACAGGCGAACGCCGCAATAAAGCGCATCGTCGAAGCCGTAATATTTATCGGCGAAGAAGATATGGCCCGACATTTCGCCAGCCAGCGGGCTATTGGTTTCGGCCATCTTGGCCTTCAACAGCGAGTGGCCGGTCTTCCACATCAGCGGCTTGCCGCCCAGCTTGGCGATCTGGTCGAACAGGCTCTGGCTGGCCTTCACGTCGGCGATGATGGTGGCGCCGGGATGGTTGGCCAGCACATCCTTGGCATAGATGGCCACCAGCTGATCGCCCCAGACGATACGGCCCTGTTCATCCACGGCACCGATACGGTCGGCGTCGCCGTCGAACGCGATGCCCAGGTCGGCCTTGGTCTCAGCGACCTTGTGGATGATATCTTCCAGGTTCTCCGGAATGGTCGGGTCGGGATGGTGGTTGGGGAAGGTGCCGTCAATATCATCGAACAGCAGCGTATGCTTGCCTGGCAGTTTCTTCACCAGACGGCGCAGGATTTCACCGGCGGCGCCATTGCCATTGTCCCAGACCACGTTCAGGTCGCGGGTGCCATCATAATCGGCCACCAGACGGTCGACATAGACGTCCTGAATGTCGATCGTCTCTTCCGACCCTTCGCCGGCTTCGAAATCGCCAGCGGCGGCGATCTTCCCGATTTCCAGGATCTGGCTGCCGAAGAACGGCGCCTTGCCGATCATCATCTTGAAGCCGTTATAATCCGGCGGATTATGCGAGCCGGTGATCATCATCCCGGCATCCAGCTTCAGATGACGCGCCGTGAAATACAGCATGGGCGTCGGGCCCAGGCCGATGCGCACCACATGCAGGCCGACAGACTTCAACCCTTCGACGGCGGCGGCTTCCAGGTCCGGGGAGGACAGGCGACCATCATAACCGATGGCCACCTTCTTGCCGCCCCCGCGTACCACCATGGTGCCGAAGCCGCGACCGATGGCCCGGGCATCGTCCGTCGTCAGCGTCTTGCCGATGATGCCGCGAATATCGTATTCGCGCAGGACCGTGGGATGGAAATTGTGCGCCAGGGTCATGTTTCCGTCACCTGAGTGGAGTTGGTTAAGCATTTTATCGGCGCAGCAAAGCACAACCCGCGACCGCCCGCCAGCCTGATCAACAGCCCAAATGGTGGGATTGTTTCGGGGCGTTGGAGGTAGTGGTCGGGCGGGCGTTACCGGCCCTCTCAGGCCGCATGCGGACGCACCACAGCCGCGATGCGTTCCCCATTTGCCGCCTCTGCCATGGCCAGATCATAGGCCGCCTGCAGGTTCATCCAGAACCGGGCGCTGTTGCCGAAATAACGGCCCAGCCGCAGCGCGGTATCGGCGGTCAACGCGCGGCGACCATGGATGATTTCCGACATGCGGCTTTGCGGCACGTCGATGGCACGGGAGAGTGCGGCAACCGATATCCCGATCTCTTCCAACTCTCCGGTCAGAATCTCACCGGGATGAATCGCGGGCAGCCGAACCGCCTCAATGGTAATCGACGATTTCGACATCGTGGGCGTCCCCGTTCCTGAAGGTCAGGTATCCGTCAAGCGCAAGTCCACCCTACCCTCAATGAACCTCGCCCTTCGCCTTCTTCACCCGCCCCGGACGGCCGACGCAGTGATAGGCGAAGCCGGCCATTTCCGCGTCTTCAGGATTGAAGATGTTGCGCAGGTCAACCAGGACAGGTGCCTTCATCGCCTTGCAGACGCGGGACAGGTTCAGCATGCGGAACTCGTTCCATTCCGTCAGGACCAGGGCGCAATCGGCACCGGCCAGGGCGCCATAGGCATCCTCGGCCCATTCAACACCGGGCAGCATTCTCTCCGCCTCATGGTGGCCGGCGGGGTCATAGGCGGCGACGATGGCACCGGCCTCCTGTAAGGCTGGAACGATGTCCAGCGACGGGGCGTCGCGCATGTCGTCAGTGTTGGGCTTGAAGGTGACGCCCAGTACGCCGATGCGCTTGCCTGCGACCGACCCGCCACAGGCCGTTATCACGCGGTCCGCCATGGCCTTCTTGCGCGTGTCGTTGATCTCCACGACCGTTTCGATGATGCGCAGCGGGCTGCCATAATCCTGCGCTGTCTTCACCAGGGCCAGCGTATCCTTGGGGAAGCAGGACCCGCCATAGCCGGGGCCGGGATGCAGGAACTTCTTGCCGATGCGGTTATCCAGACCGATGCCCTTGGCCACATCATGCACATCGGCCCCCACCTTCTCACACAGGTCCGCCACCTCGTTGATGAAGGTGATCTTGGCAGCCAGGAAGGTGTTGGCGGCATATTTGATCAGTTCCGACGTCTCCAGACTGGTGAAGACCATCGGCGTTTCGATCAGGAACAGCGGGCGATAGAGGGCGCGCATCACCTGGCGCGCCCGGTCGCTGTCGGTGCCGATCACCACCCGGTCGGGGCGCATGAAATCCTCAATGGCCGAGCCTTCGCGCAGGAATTCCGGATTCGACGCCACGTCGAAATCGGCTTCCGGTCGGGTCTTGCGGATGATGCGCGCCACCTCACGCCCCGTGCCCACGGGCACCGTGCTCTTGGTCACGATGACCGTGTAATCATCGGGGTCCAGCGCCGCCGCAATCTCCGCTGCTGCCGCATAGACATAGGACAGGTCGGCATGGCCATCGCCCCGGCGCGACGGCGTGCCCACCGCGATGAACACCGCATCGGCCCCGGCAACGGCGGACGGCAGGTCTGTGGTGAAGGACAGGCGCCCGGCCTTGGCGTTCTTCTCCACCAGGGCCTCCAGCCCCGGCTCGTAAATCGGGATCTCACCCCTCAACAGTCGCTCAATCTTGCCCTGATCCTTGTCGACGCAGATCGTCTCCACCCCGAACTCGGAAAAACAGGCACCAGAGACCAGACCGACATAGCCGGTGCCGATGACGGCGATGCGCATCGGAAATCCCCCTTGGATAAGAACATCTTCACGCCATAGCACAAACCAGCGCCCGAGGTCTTGCGCCCATGTGACAGTTGCGCGGCGTTCGTGTTACGCCGCCTTCTTCTTGTTGAAGAAGTCACGCCGCGCCCATGCCTGGAACGGATAGGCCAGCTGGCCCAGGAAAGTGTCGGGCACAGCATCCTTGCAGCCGACATTGGCCGGCGGTTTGCGGTCGGATGGCAGATGGCGGGTGCCGAACACCATGTCCCACAGGATGAAATTCTCTCCATAGTTCACGTTGCCCTCTACGGGATCGCGGTTATGGTGCCAGCGGTGCAGTTCGGGCGTGGAAAAGACCCAGTTCAGCGGGCCGCAGCGCATGTCGACATTGCAGTGGGTCAGGAAGCCGATATAGGTGGTGATGGCCAGCACCCAGACGATCACATCCTTGGGTGCCCCTGCGACGCCGGCAATGGCCAGCGCAAACGCCGTCTTCCAGATAGAGTCCAGGAAATGGAAGCGGCCCGTATTGACGATCCACAGCTTGGTGACGCTGTGATGGATGGCATGCCAATGCCAGATGGCGCGGAATTCGTGGGATGTGCGGTGCGCCCAATACAGCCCGAATTCGCCCAGGATCATGGCCAGCAGCACCTGCGCCCAGAGCGGCCAGTCGCCGGGCCAAAAGCCCGACGCCGCCTCCGGCCCCGCCTGGGCCAGACCCAGCATGGCAACCGACGCCGCAACCACCTGCCCCAGCCCCTTGTTCAGCACCGTATGGGCGATATCGTTCAGCAACTGCCCGTCGCTTGTCATCCATGCCTGCTCATAGGGCATGACCCGTTCCAGGATCAGCAGCGTCACCGCCAGTCCGAAATATGTCGCGTTGAAGGCCAGGACGGGATGCCCCACCTGCCCGCCATACCAGTAGCCGGCGATGCAGACCGCAACCAGCAGCGGCCATAACAGATGGGCGATAACGGCGCGCATCGATCTTCCTTTGGGTAGATTACCTTGGATGTATTGCCCCCAAGGCCCCGTTCGCGCAAGGTTCCGCGCGGTCGCAGGCGATTATGACAGCGGAAACGGACAGCATTATGAAAATCGGTCTGGCATTGGGCAGTGGTGCCGCGCGCGGCTGGGCGCATGTGGGCGTGCTGCGCGCCCTGACGGAATTCGGGCTGAAACCCGACGTCATCGCCGGCACCTCGGTCGGCGCCCTGGTTGGAGCCGCCTATCTGACCAATCAGCTGGAGGAGCTGAAGGATTTCGCCATGGGCTTCGGCATGCTGGACACGATCAAGCTGCTGGACCTCACCTTCTCGCGCGGCGGGCTGGTCAGCGTGGAAAAGGCCTATGAGCGGTTCCGCAACGAACATACCGATATTCCCATCGAATCGCTGCCCATCCCGTTTGCTGCCGTCGCCACCGACCTGTCCACGGGCAAGGAGGTCTGGCTGCGCGAGGGGCATCTGCTGGACGTCGTCCGCGCCTCGGCCGCGATTCCGGGCATGTTCCCGGCAGTGCCGTTTCAGAATATGTGGCTGGCCGATGGCGCGCTGGTGAACCCGGTTCCCGTCTCGCTCTGCCGCGCGTTGGGGGCGGAGGTGGTGATCGCCATCAACCTGAATGGCGATCTGTCACAGATGCCCCGCCTGTCCAAGGCCCAGCTGGGTCCCGTCAATGTCTGCTTGCCCGAACACCCGATTGAGGGCACGGCAGACGCCGAAACTGCGCCCCGACCCATCCCCAAGCCCCTGGCCAAACTGGCCGCCAAGCTGAACGAGGTGGGGGAGAATGCGCGCCAGCAGTTTCAGGCCCGCTTCGCCAAGCCGCCGCGTTCCCCCGCCCCCGGCATCCTGGAGGTGATGGCCAGTTCGGTGGACATCATGCAGGACCGCATCACCCGGTCGCGCCTGGCCGGCGAACCGCCCGACGTCCTGATCACGCCGCGCATCGGCCATATCGGCATCCTGGAATTCGAACGGGCCGAGGAACTGATCCAGCTGGGCTACACCGCCGCCATCGCCATGCGCCCGGCGGTGGAACTGGCGATGACGCGGTAGCCTCGCTCAGGGCCGCAGATAGGGTCCCGCCTCCACCAGCTTGAACCCGCCCGTCTCGCTGGCGAAATGGCGCAGCCAGTAATTGTGGCCGGAACCATAGACCATCAGCACGCGGTCGCCCGGCTTCACCACCTGGGTCAGCTTGGCGAAGATGCGGGCGTTGCGGGCATACCAGCGGGCGTTCAGGTCCGCCCCCGGCAGGTCACGCCCCCGGCCCAGCGTCAGCAGTCGGTAATAGCCTTCGCCCATGCTTTTGATGGCGATGGGATGATCGGGCGCGTTCAGGTCGGCCAGGATGTCGGCGACGGGCCTGGTCTTCTGGTCCTCCTCCAACTGCGCCACCCATTCCTGGATGGGGCCGAACATGGCATCGATGGTGCCTGTCCTGCTATTGGCCTCGGCCCATTTCTGCACAGGATCGAAGGGGAAATAGTCGGGCTCCCCTTCCGCCGCCACCTCATCCACGCCATAGACCTGTTTCAGGCCCAGTTTGCTGGCCAGACGATAGGCGATCTGCACCCGTTCATCGGGGTTTGTCAGCAGATCGGCTTGCGTGAATTCCGGATAACGGTGATCCAGCATCGTGGCCTGATCCTTGGCCACCCGTTCCACGGCAATCACCGTTGGCTTGAACCGGGCCAGCCGTTCGGCCACCTGCGCCAGCTGTGCCTGCTTGGCCGGCGTGGTCACCGGGTCGATCTGGGCATTCACCTTGTCCTGGCCGGGATTGGCGAAGTGATAGGTGCCCAGCACCATCACTTCCACCGTGGGCTCCGCGGCCAGAATGGCGGGTGCCGACAGAACGGACAGCAGGGCCAGCGCCCCGATCAGTTTACGCATCGCGTCCCCCCTTTTTGTGTTGTGGGGACAGCCTAACAAACTGGTTAATACCCACCAACTCGGGGAGGTGGAGATATTGGTCCATGTTCGACCCGGCGCATCAGTCCAGTGCGGCCCAGATCTCCGCCGCCAGCGCCTCCAGCTCTTCCACGCCCTTGGATTTGGGGTCCATCTCCGCCAGGGTCAGCCCCTCCATGAGGGGCCCCGCAAAGCCGATGCGGTTGCCCAGGCTTTCGGTCGCCACCGGCACGCCCAGTTCCGCCGCCTTTTCCGCCACCGCATCCAACAGCTTGCCGCGCGCCGGCACCCGATTCATGACCAGCAGCACGGGGCGCTTTTCCGCCCGCGCCAGTTCCAGGGTTGGCCGCGTGGCCCACAAATCCATGGGGCTGGGCTGCACCGGCACCACCACCAGGGCGGCGGTGCGCACGGCAATCCTTGCATCGGTGTCGGCATGCGGCGGGCTGTCGATGACCACCACATCATGGGTCTTGGCCAGCCGCTCCACCTCCCGCTGTGTACGCCAGCCGGAGATTTGCAGATGTGTGATGCCGGTGGCCCCGGCACCCAGGGTCGCCTCCCGCGCGGCGTACCAGGCGGAAACGCTGCCCTGCGGGTCGATATCGACCAGGGCGGCAGATTTGCCGGCCCGCGCCCAGGTGATGGCCAGATGGATGGCCAGCGTCGTCTTGCCCGCCCCGCCCTTCTGCTGCGCGATGGTGATGACACGCCCCGCCATATCCTGCCCCTTGCCGACCTTTGTTCTGCACACCAGTGTGCCCAC
>CALRNG020000129.1:0-8680 GCA_943369495.1 Rhizobium sp. Q54 | reverse complement strand
GCCCGGCGCCTGAGATACCGTGTTGGCTGTCAAGCGAGTTTGAAGGGTTCTCGACTTTTGAGGACGCCATAGGCGATGACGAGGAGCTTCCTGGCGACAGCGACCAGGATGGCTTTCGGTGCCTTGCCCTTTTCTTTCAGCCTGTCGGCGAAGGCCTTCAGGATAGGATTGTGGCGTCTGGCGGACAGGGCGCACATATAGAGGACTGCGCGGACCCTTGCATTGCCGACCCTGCTGATATGGGTCCGGCGGTTGACCGAGCTGCCGGACTGGTGGTCCTTGGGGTCCAGGCCGACGAAGGCGGTGATCTGCTTGTTATGCTGGAAGGCCCGAAAATCAGGGATTTCCGCCAGCAGGATGGCGGCCGACGGGGCGGCCAACCCCGGAATGGACACCAGCAGGGCGTGATCCTCGTGGATGGCTTTATCCTGGCGGATCAGGGCGGCAATGGCGTTGCTGACCGTCTTGATCTCGCCATTCAGCCAGGCCAACATGCGCTCCAGCGATGCCTTGACCAGGGCGCAAGACGTTCCCTGTGCCTGGCGCTGAAGCTCCTGGACCCGCATCTCCTTCAGAGCAGCACAGCGCCGGACCAGCGCGCGCAGTTCCCGGACATGGGCCGATGGGGGCTGCCAGAGGGCCGGAGACTGGCTGCGGCAGAACCGGGCGATGACGCCTGCATCCACCTTGTCGGTCTTGGTCCGCACCAGTTCGCTCTGCCCGAAGGCCTTGATCTGCAACGGATTGACGATACTGACTGCGATCCCCCGCTCGTGCAGGAACAGCGCCAGATCGTCACCAAGCCCGCCGGTGGCCTCCATGCAGGCATGAACGCTGGGCGCCTCGGTACCCAGCCAATCGACCAGCGCCACGAACCCGCTCTCCGCATTGTCGAAAACCTTGTGCCGCTTGCCATCCTCAGTCAGCAGCATGGCATCGAACTTCTGCTTGGCAATGTCGATACCCAGGAAAACAGCCATTCTCCCCTCCGCCATCGCAAGATGCGCCGCGCCTGACAACCATCCTTGTGCATCCAGGCTCACCCGCGAAGGGGCCTCCGATACCGTACGGTCTCAACGCGGCAAAAACGGCGGGGGCCGCTTCTCAAGCTCAAACTCAGAGGAAAAGGGAACACACAGGCTCACCCGCCGATGGCCAAACCATCGCACGGATTGGCCACTTCCGACATACAAGGGAACACGAAATCTCCTTTATCGGTGTTGAGATCAAAAAAGGGGCGTCCACGGGACGCCCCTTTTTACTTCACGCAACCACGGCCTTGTCCCGCCCGGCGAAACGCCGGATGAGGACATAGAAGACGGGCGTGAACAACAGGCCGAAGAAGGTGACGCCCAGCATGCCGAAGAACACGGTGGTGCCCAGGCTTTGCCGCATCTCCGCCCCCGCCCCCGACGCGATCATCAGGGGCACGACGCCCAGGATGAAGGCGAAGGAGGTCATCAGGATGGGGCGCAGGCGCAGGCGGCAGGCCTCCATCACCGCGTCATAGCGGTTACGGCCATCTGCTTCCAACTGTCGGGCAAATTCCACGATCAGGATGGCGTTCTTCGACGCCAGACCGACCAGCACCACAAATCCGATCTGGGCCAGGATGTTGTTATCCATCCCCCGCATCATCAACCCGCCTACCGCAGACAGCAGACACATGGGCACGATCAACAGGATGGCGAACGGCAGCGACCAGCTTTCATACTGCGCCGCCAGCACCAGGAACACGAAAAACACGCATAGCGGGAAGATGTAGAAAACCGAATTGCCGGTATTTTTCTCCTGATAGGAGAGGTCGGTCCATTCCACCTTGAAGCCGGGCGGCAGCGCTGTCGTGGCGGCATCCTCAATGGCGGCCATCGCCGTACCGGAACTGACCCCAGGCAGGTTGTTGCCCTGCAGCTCAGCCGCCGGGAACAGGTTGTAGCGCAGCACGCGGTCCGGGCCTGTGACGAATTTGAAGTCCACGAAGGAACCCAGCTGCACCATCTGCCCCCGGTCATTGCGGGTCTCCAGCCGGGCGATGCCTTCCGGGTCCAGGCGGAAGGGCCCGTCGGCCTGCGCCGTGACCTGGAAGGTGCGACCGAACAGGTTGGTGTCATTGACATAGGCCGATCCCAGATAAACCGACAGGGTCTGAAAGACGCCGGTCACCGGTACGCCCAGCATCTGCGCCTTGACCCGGTCCACATCCAGATAGACCTGGGGGGCGCGGGCGGAGAAGGGCGTGAAGACGTTGATCAGACCCGGAACCTGGTTTCCGGCCATGGCAAGCGCCCAGGTGGCCTGTTCAAGGGCCGCCGGTCCGGCATTGGCAATGTCCTGCACGCGCAGGGTAAAGCCGCCCGAGGTGCCCAGCCCCTGTACCGGCGGCGGTGGCACCACGAAGATCAGGGCCTCAGGAATGGCCATGAACAGCCGCTTTTGCAGGTCCTGCAGTACCACCGACGCCGACAACCCTTTGCCCAGCCGTTCTTCAAACGGGGCCAGGGGTGTGAAGATGGCGCCGGCATTGGGTGCGATCGTGCGGGTGGCGCCGGAGAAGCCGGCGAACTGCACCGAATGCGCGATCCCGGGTGTTTCCCGCGCGATCTGGGCCGCACGCTGGATCACCTTGGTGGTGTTGGTCAGCGAGGTGCCTTCCGGCGTCTGTACCGCGACAATCAGATAGCCCTGATCCTGCTGCGGGATGAAGCCGGCGGGAATGCGGGTGAACAGAAAGCCCGTGGCCGCAATCAACACCACATAGAGCAGAACCATGCCCAGCGTCGCGCGGGTGATCCGTTCCACCAGCCTTGCATAGCCATGGGCCATGTGATCGAAGAGCCGGTTGAAGCCCGCGAAAAACCTGTCCAGCAGCGATGTGATCAGGGCCAGCCGTGCCTTCGCCGCGTGATGACCCGGCGTATGCGCCCGCAACAGCAGGGCGCAAAGTGCCGGCGACAGGGTCAGGGAGTTGAACGCCGAAATCACCGTCGCCACCGCGATGGTCACCGCAAACTGACGATAGAACTCACCTTGGATACCGTCGATGAAGGCGGTGGGGATGAACACCGCCGCCAGGACCAGCGCGATGGAGACCAGCGCCCCGCCCACCTCATCCATGGTGATGCGCGCACTTTCAACGGGTGAATGCCCCAGTGACAGGTTGCGCTCGACATTCTCCACCACGACGATGGCGTCATCGACAACAATACCGACCGCCAGCACCAGCCCGAACAGAGTCAGGTTATTGATGGAAAAGCCCAAGGCCGACATCACGGCGAAGGTGCCGATCAGCGAGACGGGAATGGCCAGAACCGGGATGATGGCGGCCCGCCAGCGCTGCAAGAACAGCATCACCACCAGCACGACCAGCACCATGGCTTCCACGATGGTCTTGATCAGTTCGTTGATGCTTTCGGCGATGAAGCCCGTCGTGTCATAGACGATGCGGTATTCCAGGCCGGGCGGAAAATCCCGGCTCATTGCCTCCACCGTCGCCCGCACCCGCGCCGCCGTTTCCAGGGCGTTGGAGCCGGGAAGCTGGGAGACGGCCAGCACCACAGCGGGTTTGCCGTCCAGGAACGAGTTCGTGACATAGTCGCGGGCCCCCAGTTCCACCCGCGCCACATCCTTCAACCGGACAAGCCGGCCATCATCGCCACTCTTCACGATGATGTTCTCAAACTCGTGCGGCTCGGTCAGCCGGCCTTGCAATGTGATGTTCAGCTGATAGTCGCGCCCCGTCTCCAGGGGCGGCTGGCCAAGGCCGCCACCGGCAACCTGGACATTCTGCTGCTGAATGGCGGCCACCACCTCCCCCGCCGTCATGTTCAGCGACGCAATCCGCTGCGGGTCCAGCCAGACGCGCATGGAATAATCGCGGGCCCCGAACAGGTTGATATTGCCGATACCCTCCAGCCGGTTCAGCACATCGCGCACACGCAGCAGCGCATAGTTGGAGATATAGAGCTGGTCATAGGTGTTGTCAGGCGACAGCAAGTGGATGACCATCATCAGGTCGGGGGAGTTCTTGCGCGTCACGATGCCGTTGCGGCGCACCTCCTCCGGCAGACGGGGTTCGGCAATGGCGACCCGGTTCTGCACCAGCACCTGCGCCTCGTCCAGATCCGTGCCCAGCTTGAAGGTGATGGTCAGGTTCATCTGGCCATCGCTGGTGGAGTTGGATGACATGTAGAGCATGCCCTCCACCCCGTTCACCTCCTGCTCAATGGGCGCGGCCACGGTGTTGGCCACGGTCTGGGCATTGGCACCGGGATAGCGGGCATTCACTGTGACGGTAGGCGGCACCACATCCGGGTACTGCGACACCGGCAAGGTGAAATAGGCGATCACGCCCACAGACATGATTAGGATCGACAGGACGATGGCGAAAACCGGCCGGTCAATGAAGAAGCGGCCGATCTTCATGGCGTGCCTCCCGCCGCGGCGGTGATGGGCTGTTCAACGGGGGTCACGGGCGCACCGGGCCGCACCCGTTGCAGGCCCGCCACCACCACCTTGTCGGTGGGCGTCAGTCCGTCGCGGATGACACGCAGCCCTTCGATCAGCGGGCCTGTGGTGATGGCGCGATATGTCGCCTTGTTGTCCTTATCCAGGACATAGACGAAGCGACGGTTCTGATCGGTGCCGATGGCAGAGTCCGGCAGCAGCAGCCCCTCATAGCTGGGCCGCCCGACCAGACGCAGCCGCGCGAACATGCCCGGCGTGAACACCATGTCGGGATTGGCGAAGACAGCGCGGGCACGGATCGTACCCGTGCCGTCATCAATGGCGTTGTCGACGAAGTCTATATGGCCCTTGTGGCTGAAATCCTTCTCATCCGACAGGCCCAGAATGACGGGGTTGGGATTATCCCGGCTGCTGGCCCGTTCCCCCGACCGCGACTGGCGCGTGTACCGAAGGTACGAGGCCTGGTCGGCATCGAAGTAAAAATGGATCGGGTCCAGCGAGACGATGGTGGTCAGCAGGGTCGATTGTGCCGACCCGCCGCTGACCAGATTGCCGACCGAGACACGGTGGTTGGAGACGCGGCCCGTGACGGGCGCCTTCACCGCGGTAAATTCCAGGTCCAGTTCGGCGGCCCGCACCTGCGCCTGTGACGCCAGTAACTGTGCCTGCGCATTCTGAAGCTGCTGGGAACGAGTATCCAGCACCGCCTGCGACACCGCCTGGGTCTGCCGCAGGTCACGGGCGCGGTCCAGCTCACGCTGTGCCAGTTGCACCGACGACTGCGCCTGCACCACCCCGGCCCGCGCGATATCTGCCGCCGCCTGATAGGGGCGCGGATCAATCACGAACAGCGGGTCGCCCTTGAAGACGATCTGCCCGTCCTGAAAATTCACAGCCGTCAGATAGCCGCTGACACGGGCCCGGATCTCTACCTCCTCTACGGCGGCAAAGCGGCCCGTATATTCATCCCATTCCTGGACACTCTTCGTCACGGGCGGGGAGACGACGACCTGGGGCGCGCCTGACGGGGCCCCACCCGCCTGCTTTCCCCCCTGCCCGCATCCCGACAATGCGATCAATCCCGACAGTCCGGCCGCAAGCAGAACCGTCCGGCCGACATGGCGCCCACCCATGGAATCCTCCCCCCCAACAAACCCGGTCAGCTTTCAGCATGACAAGGGTTCGCCGGGAAGAATTCCATATTCTTGCTGTGACATTGCTGCGGGCGCGAAGATCACCGCAACCGTGATGTCTGGGACGCCTGTGCGCCCCGTCACAGACAGAGGGGTTGCGGCAATCAGGCCGGCCGCGTCACATGCCCCATCTTGCGACCGGGCCGCGCCTCGCCCTTGCCATAGAGATGCAGGCGGGCGCCGGGTTCGGCCAGCATGGCCTCCCATCCGTCGATATCATCACCGATCAGGTTGGTCATGACGCACGGCGCCGTCACCCCGACCGGACCCAGGGCCAGGCCGCAGATGGCGCGGACCAGCTGTTCAAACTGGCTGGTTTCGGCGAAATCAATGGTCCAATGGCCGGAATTGTGCGGGCGCGGGGCCATTTCATTGACCAGCACGTGGCCATCGCGCGTCACAAACATCTCCACCGCCAGCAGGCCCACGACATGCAGCTCCGCCGCCAGCAGTTCCGCCACGCGCACGGCCTCGGCGGCGATGGCGGGCGAAATGCTGGCCGGAACGGTGGTGGTGTCCAGGATACCCGACTTGTGCCGGTTCTCCACGGGTGGGTAAGAGAGCATGGCGCCATCGGCGCGGCGCGCCGTGATCACCGAAATCTCCCGTTCGAAATCCACGAACCCTTCCAGGATCGCCTCACCACTGCCGATGGCATCGAAGGCACCGGTCAGATCGTCCCCCTGGTTCAGGCGCAGCTGGCCCTTGCCGTCATAGCCCATGCGGGTGGATTTCAGGATGGCCGGAAGGCCGATCTCCGCCACTGCCTGTTTCAGTTCATCCAGGGAACGGACAGCGCGGAACGGTGCGGTGCCGATGCCTAACTTGTTGGCGAAGCTCTTCTCCGCCACCCGGTCCTGCGCCACCGACAGGACGCTGGAGCCGGGATGAACGCCGACATGGCGGGCCAGGAAATCCACGGCATAGGTGGGCACATTCTCCCATTCCAGCGTGATGACATCGACATCATCGGCAAAACGGGCCAGGGCACGCAGATCATGCCAGCCGGCCTGGGTGTGATAGGCCACAACCTGACCGCAGGAACTGTCCATGCTTTCAGGTGCGAAGACATGCACGCGGTAGCCCAGGCGAGCGGCGGCCAGCGCCGTCATGCGGCCCAGTTGGCCGGCACCCAGGATGCCGATGATGGAGCCGGGGGGGATCACGGTCATGGTCTTTGTTCCTTCAGGCATTGCCAGTTGGATCAGACGGGTTCGTCCACAGGCACCAGGGCCACACCATCCGTCGCCTTGGCACGCCAGGCCGTCAGGGCCGCATCCAGGCGCGCATCGGACAGGGACAGGATGGCGGCGGCCAGCAGGCCGGCATTGATGGCCCCGGCCTTGCCAATGGCCAGCGTGCCGACGGGCACACCGCCCGGCATCTGCACGATGGACAGAAGACTGTCCTGACCCTTCAGCGCGTGGCTTTCCACCGGCACGCCCAGCACGGGCAGCGTCGTCATGGCAGCCGCCATGCCCGGCAGGTGGGCGGCACCACCGGCCCCGGCGATGATCACCTTGATCCCCCGCCCCTTGGCGGAGGTGGCATAATCATAAAGCCGCTGCGGGGTGCGGTGGGCCGACACGATCCGGGTTTCGAAGGGCACGCCCAGGTCGGTCAGGACGGTGGCCGCGTGCTTCATGGTGGCCCAGTCGGACTGGCTGCCCATGATGATGCCGACGGGCACAGGCGTGCCCTGGCTGTCGCGGGTGATATCGAAGGTCACGGTTGCCGGCTCCCCTGTCGTTCCATGCGACGTTCCCGGAAAGCGCCGGATTATAGGCACCAGTCCCCATGACACAACAGCCGGGCACGCAGGGCGGCCCGGCATAAAATCGGGTATTGGTGGGAAACAACGCGGGATGGAATACCGGTTCCCCTTGACCCTGCCGCCATCAACCCATAACCCCAGAGCAGCAATCAACAGGGATCACGGGGCGGGTCATGGCGGTACGGCAGGCGGGTAAGGGTGTGACAGCAGCAGGCGGCCAACCGGCTATGCCAGGGCGTGATTGCGGCCTGTGCCCCCGTCTCGCGGAATTCCGCGCCCGCAACCGCACCGCCTTCCCCGCCTATCACAATGCCCCCGTCCCGGCTTTCGGCACGCTGGACGGGCGGTTGCTGATTGTCGGTCTGGCGCCCGGTCTGCACGGGGCCAATCAGACGGGCCGCCCCTTCACAGGCGATTATGCCGGTGATCTTCTGTATGACACGCTGATCCGGTTCGGCTTTGCCAGCGGCACCTATGATCGCCGCCCCGATGACGGGGTGGGGTTGATCGACACGCGCCTGACCAACGCCGCGCGCTGCGTGCCGCCAGAGAACAAGCCGACGCCGGCGGAGATTGCCACCTGCCGCGATTTCCTGTCAGAGGAGATCGCGGCGATGGGCAATCTGCGCGCCATCGTGGCCTTGGGCACCGTTTCGCACGCCAGCACACTGACGGCGCTTGGCCGCCGTCCGGCACATTTCGCCTTTGGCCATGGCGCGCGCCATGACGTGCGGGAACGGGTCGTGCTTTTCGACAGCTATCACTGCTCCCGCTACAACACGAACACCGGGCGCCTGACAACGGCGATGTTCCAGGCGGTATTTTCCGCCGTGCGGGAGCATATCGACCAGAACGGCTGACACGCCATTCAGGAAACAGAACTGGAAACACCGGCCCCTTCACCGGAATGAGGCGGGCCGGGACGGATCGTCACGCGCCGAGCGCAGCGCCAACCACGAACCATGCATACATGGTGCCAAAGAAACCGGTGATGGCCAGGAAATCACGCACGTAAGCAACGCGGTTCATGTGAGCCTCCTTCGTTTTCGTGAGGCCACAATGTCAGAACAAAATGTGAACATCAAGCGGTTTGTTCTCACTTCGTTCGCAATCCTGAACCTGATCTCCATGTCCGGGGCGCATGCCTATCCTCCCGCATAGTTTGCCGGCCAAAGGCCATTCCTGACCCTACGGTTAGTTGCTCAAGGGGTGAATGCGGGTCATGATTCCTCCACACGGGAATGGAAAC
>CALRNG020000128.1:0-8717 GCA_943369495.1 Rhizobium sp. Q54 | reverse complement strand
CGGCACCGGCGGCGCGCGCCGTGCCGGTCAGCAGCGAACGGCGGGTCAGGCCGGCGGAAGGCGTGTCGGTCTGGCTCATGATACGCGGGCTCCCCTGTTCCGGCCCTTGCGGCCGGGCTGAAAAATAAAAAAGGCGCTCCGACGACAATCAGGGGCCGGTTCAGCCCATGTCTGTCATCGGAGCGCCTTTGCTCCAGGCGATCCCAGCGTTGGAACCGCAATTTCGGCACCGCGGCCCCAGACTGTTCCCAGCCCGGAGAAAAGGCATCGTCACCTTCATGCCGCGTGTGCGAATTGACATTTGCGAGAAACATGCCAAGTGCCGGCGGTACGACAGGCAATCGGTTATTTGTTGTTTATCAAGCCTGTGGCTGATGGGTTTGGATCGGTGGCTGCCTGCTGCTCACCCGTTACGCAGCGAAAACGCCCAACTTGCAGGCGGCACTGGCGCGGATTTGTGCAGATGCGAGGGCTGGTGAATTTCTGGGCAGAATACGGACCAAAAGAACAGGGCGGCCATGATTGGCCGCCCCGGTTCACCGCCGATCATTGAGTCTTTACGCGGCCCGTACCCGTGTCACAAATCCGTTCAGTCCCTCGCGCAGGCTTTCCACCAGACGCGACAACTCGTCTGTTGCCGAAAGGGCATTGCCCGTCATGCGGCCAATATGGTCGGCCCCTTGCGCCACATCCTCCACGACAATGTCGATGTCGGTGGCGCTCTCCGCGACGCTGCGCATATTTTCCTCGATCCGTTCCGTATCCTGCCGCTGGCGCATCAGCGCCTCCTCGATCCCCGCGACCAGGGCGGCGATGGCTTCGATCTTGGCTGCGGTCGCGCCAATGGCCGTGACGGCGGCACCGGTGGCTGCCTGCATATCCTCAATCCGCTGACCGATCTCATCGGTTGCATGCCCGGTCTGGCTGGCCAGGCTTTTCACCTCGCCCGCCACCACGGCAAAGCCCTTGCCCGCCGCGCCCGCGCGTGCCGCTTCAATGGTGGCATTCAGCGCCAGCAGGTTGGTCTGACCGGAAATTTCGCCGATGATTTCCACGATACGCCCGATATTGCGGGCAGCATCGGTCAGGCCCTCCACGGCGCGATGGGTCTGCCGCGCCTCTGCCACGGCATCGGCGGACACGGTCAGGGCCTGGGCCGCCTGGCTGTTGATGTCGCGGATGGAAAGCGACAGGGAGCCGGCGGCCTGTGCCACCGCCTCCACCCCGCCGCGTGTCTGCGAACTGGCGCTGGCCATGGTCAGGGAATGGCGGGCGTTGCGGCCGGCCAGATCGGCCATGGATCGCGCATCACCCTGGATGCCGCCGGCATGGGCCGCCATGATGCCGAGAGCCTGTTCATGCTGCTGGCTGAACCGGTCAATCACGGCCTCCAGTGCTTCCCGGCTGGCCTCCGCCCATTGGCGTTCGCGCTGCTGCTGGGCGGCGGGGGACAGGTCGGGGTCGATGCCGTCCGTCACCTGTGCCAGGGCCTGCGACAGCCAGGGGGGCAGGCGGTCTGTATCCAGGCTGACCATGGCGTCGGCCACCCGCTCCGACCAATCGCCGGCCTGGCGCAGACGGCGGCCCAGGACCCAGGCGAACAGGCGCAGATACCAGGGTGCACCCGCCAGCGGTGCCGACAATTCCCCCTGCGCCCCTGCGATCCGGTCAGCGCATAGGGCCTCCAGATCGGCAATCAGCCGGTCCTCCACCTGTTTCAGGCGGTTGATGCGGCCAGTGGCCGCCGTGAACCAGGCCTGGGCGGTCATGCCGGACAGGGGGCGGTTGGGGCCGGTTTCCCGCAGCAGTGCCCGCAGGCGCAGCACCTGCTCACAATCCGGGCCCTGCAGCGTGGCCGACAACAGCGCGCGCTGGGCGTCGCCGGCATGGGTGGCGAACAGGTCCAGGGCCTGCGTCTGCGCCGCCTCCAACTGCGCCATGCGGCGAAAACGGTTGGCATCGAACTGGCCGATAGTCAGGGCAGCGGCCCCGACGGCCCGTTCCTGCCCTGAAAACTCCTTGGCCCGCATGAAGTTCAGCAGGGCCGTCAGTGCCCGCGACAGGGCGTTATCGGCGCTGAGGCCGGCGACGGCGGTGACAACCGCCATCAGGGCCTCAATCAGTGCCGAATAGGCCAGCGTGGCGGACCGCAGATCGATGCTGCGGGCCCCCACCCGTGCCCGCATATCGGGCAGATCGGCCAGGGCGCGGCGGGCAAAGGCGATACAACTGGTCAGTGAGCCTTCCCAACCCAGGGGATCAATGGCGCCCAATTCCGCTCGCACCCGGTCCAATGCCAAATCGCTCTCCGCCCGGCGCGCCGAGAGGTCCGGCAACATGCCGCCCTCGGCCCCCAGATGCAGCGAACTGGTGCCCCGCTCCCGCTGCAACGCATGCACCAGCCCGCTGAGGCCCGTGACCAGGGCGCAGAGCCGGGCCAGACGCTTCAGCCGGTCCAGGCGCTGTGCACGCGCCGACAGCAGGAACCGCAATGCCTTCAGGCGGGGAAAGGTCGGGATCGTCATGACATGATCCTTCGAAACGGTCAGCAGCAGATGAGGGGGCGGCCAGGGCCGCCCCCGTCAGGCGTGATCAGTAGGAATAGTCAAAGGCCAGCCAGAATTTCTGGCGGTCGGGGAAGGCGCCATCGCCGTCATAATCGGCATATTTGGCGCTGACCGTGACCTTGGGTCCCAGCTTCACCGCCGCCTCCACATTGATCTCGTTGCCATAGGAACGATCGATCCTTTCGGCTTCGAAATCATGATACCAGAGGGCGGCGGAGAGGCCGGTGATGGGGCCGGTTGCAATCTTCGTTTCGTAACCGATACGGCCATAGGCATCGTTGATGCCATTGGCGGGCGTGGTCAGGAACACGTCGGCATAGCCCTGGAACTTGTGCAGGGTCGCCAGCGGTGTTGCAAAGCCGCGCACGCCATCACCCTCCAGGCTTTCATAGCCGCCGCCAAAGGACAGGCCGCCATAGGTGGCGGTCAGTTCCAGACCGACATAGTCCAGCGACAGGTTGCGGGGATTGGCCTGATAATCGGACTGCTGGGCGTAGTCGGCGGCATAGGTCAGGGTGACCTTATCCAGCGTGTACTTGCCGGCCACCCGGCCGCCATAGGTGGCGGTGGACAGAAGGGGCTGTTCCTCCAGGTCCAGAAGATAGGCGTAGCCGGTGATCTTCGCGGCGGGCGACAGGGTCAGGCCGGCATTGAACAGGTGGCTATCGCCCTCAAACTCGCCCTGCGCGCTCTTGTGCCCGAAGACGCGGTTGACCTGCGCCACATAGGCATAGGTCAGGTCCAGCTTGTCGATGGCCTGGGTGCTGATTTTCAGGGCATCCAGCGTCTGTTCATTCTGGCGGAAGCCGACGGCGCCGATGAAGCGCTGATTATCCAGATTCAGGCGCTGGCGGCCCAGCGTGATGGCCGTCTTGGCGATGCCGGTATAGTCCACCTGCAGACGGTTCAGCTCCATGCCTTCCGGATCGGCGACCAGGGGGCGGCGTGTCTTGCCGTTCAGGCCATCATTGAAGGCGCTGCTGACATGGGCGATGGTTTCGGCTTCGGCCAGCAGGGAGAAACCATTGATCTTGCCGGTCTGAAAGCCGGTACGGGCGCGGGCGGTCTGGGCGTGGGCGTCCTGCGCCAAACCCGCCTGATCGACATCTTCCAGCCGGTAGCGGAAATCCAGGATGAACTTGCCATCCTTCAACAGGCTGGCAGCGTCGCTGGCCAGTGCCGGCTGTGCCAGCAGCGGAAGGGCCAGGATCAAGGACACGGCGCGCGCATTTTTCTGCAGCGTCATCTGAGGCTCCAAAATAAAAAAAGGCGCCTAAACGATCCGGGAGTGACCCAGATGTTCAGACGCCATTGTCCGGCGGGACCGGCGGACCGGCCCTATGAGGGGGAACCGCCATTGGTCCCCGCCACATGGTTAACGCAAGTTTTGTGCCGCAGCTGCGAAGCGCTGTTTTCCTTAAGCTGTCATAAAGTGGCGCCCAATTATGGTGCAGCGCCGCATGTTTTTTGGGCGGTTAGAGCTGTTTTCGGTTGCCCGGAAACAGCTCCGGCGGCGACTGCCGCCGCGCGGCACATGCCGCGTGAAGCCAAGCCGCGGATGCGGCGCCGGCGTTTGAGGAATTGAAAGCTGGGGCGTGTTTCCGTTCACCTGAAATACGCCCAAAGTGCTGATCACTCCGCCGGCAGCGCATCCCCGATCAAGGCGAGGTTCTGATAGGCGGCCAGCCCCCATTGTGACACGCTGTTGGTGGACATGCCCGCCACCTCATCCACCGGGTTCAGGACGGCATTGCCGGTGATGTGCGTGCGGGTGCTGGCAATCTGTTCGCTCTTGTCGGCGAACTCTGCCCAGGCACGGGCCGCCAGTTTCCGGTCCTTCAGGTGATAGGCGGCATAGGCGGTCAGGCGGGAATGGGCCAGACGCAGGCCGCGCCCGCGCGCATCCTGGCCGAACCGGGCGCGGAACTCCGCTGCCGGGGCATTGTAGAAGGTACAATATTCCAGCCAGGCGGCGCGGTATTCCGGCACGTCCAGCAGGGCCAGCAGCTCGGCATGTACCTCCACGGCCCCGAACACGGCCGACAGGTGGGACACTCCGATCTTGTCGCCGGGGCCGGAAAACTTGCCGGTTTCCAGATCATAGGGCGCGCCACCCGCCATCCAGCGGAATTTCAGCGCCGCGATGCTGCGCATGCCGTTCAGGATGCGATCACGCCAGCGCTTATCCCCTGTCCGCTCCCACTCCGTCAGCCAGGCGGCGGCCAGCGACGACCAGGTGGTGCCGAACCCCGCCTCAATCACGCCGGGCGGGCTGGGGTTGGGCAGCTTGCGGCTGATATCAACCGTCGCCAACGTGCGGTCGCTGTCCACCAGATCGCGCATCAGGTCGCCCACCCGCTCATCCGCGGTCAGATAGTAGTAGATGCGGCGATATGCTGAGTTGGATACGCGCGGCTGTTTGGAACTATCGGCCCAGTGCTGCACCCCGTGGCGGGTGCCGAAACCCTTATAGGGGCCGATATGGCAGACATCGACCTCACCCGTATGCCGCGTCATGGCCTCTGCCAGACGGAACACGTCGGCGCGGCCCGTGCGCAGGAAGCTGTACCAGAGCCAGAGATCGGGCGAGAGTTCGGAATTGGCCCAGGCATAGCCGCCAATGTCATAGCGCCATTCATGGCGGTCGCTGTCATAGGAATGCATGACATCGCCATAGTTCCAGAACCCGTACCAACGCCGCTGTTCCACCTGATCGCGGTAGAGGTTCAGCAGGAAATCGGCATGATCTTCGATCCTGGCACGGGCGGGAGTGGCCCGGCTGACCAGATCCCAGTCGCCGAAGATGGGCACGGCGCGCAGGCGGGCAGGCGGTGCCATCAGGCGTGGCGGGGCGGCGAGGATACCGGCAACTTCTGTGAACCAGTCGCGCGACGGTGTGGCGGGCAGGGACCAGAGATGCAGTTCCGTGGTGCGCGCAATGCCATAGGGCCGGCCCCAGCCTTCCTGATAATCCTCATACGTGATTTCCAGGGCTTCGCGTTCCTCTGGGTGGGTCTTGATGCCCAGCCCATCATGATAGAAACGCAGATCCATGGCTGGCGCGTCCGGCGACCACAGCCAGGCGGTCAGTTCCGCCATGTCCGTGGCGGCATTGCGGATATCCAGGCGCGCCGGATGCCGCTTCCAGAAATCCGCCATGGCCAGGGCGGCGCCGCTCGACGCCCCGCCAATATAGGCCAGGCCCCCGGCCCGGCGGCCCGCCTGCGCATCGATCCAGCCATGGCCGGGTTTGGTGCGTTTGGCGATGGCGAAACCATCGGCATTGGCCTGCGACAGGGTGAAATCACCCCAGGTCGGGATCAGGTCCAGCCGCTTTGACACCGTCTCCGCCATGCCGGACAGGGGCGGGATGGCGCGGCCATCGATCTGCGCCTGACGATAATCCTTGCCGGGGTCGCGGCGCAGGCCGGTGAGGGGTCGGATGGCCTCTGCCCACAGCCCGTCACCCTCACCCGTGAAGCGCACATGCCGGTCGTGCGGCGCGTCGGACATGGGCACAGAGGCAGTGACGCCCAGACCCCGGATGAAATCCTTATTCTCATCCCCGTCAAAGATGAAGGAATGCAGGATGCGGACGGATTCCGTCCCGGCATGGAAATAGAGGCGGATGGTGAAGGGCAACCAGGAGCGTTCCCCGTCGCGGTGGCTGCCTTCCAGCTTCACCACGGCCCGCACCGGCCCGCGTTGTTCCACCGTGACGGTGGTGACAATCCCGATGGAGCGACGCTGGCTGACCGTCTCCGCCTCCGTCAAATCGGGCTGGTCCTGCGACAGGCAGACAAGGCGCAGGTCCCGCAGAACCGTGCGGCCATCGACGCTGGCGCTGTCGATCAACCGGTCACCGCGCACGGGGATGCGCCATTGTCGGGGGCCGGTGGTGACAAGGATGGCATCGGCCCCTTTCATCACCTTCACCGGCTGCGTCGGTTCTGCGGCCTTACCGGCGGACAGGGTCAGGCCGGAGGAACCCATACCCGCCCCGATGCTGTGCGCCGACCATTTCAGCGACCCGTCGGGCCAGGTGGCCAGCGGCCAGGACTGCACCGGCACCGCCGCCCCCGACCCGTCCGTCAGGCGGAAACGCTGCGCCGACTTATACAGGCCCTGCGGCCAGGGCACACCCCAGGTCTGGCCCAACTGGCGGGCGGGCGCCGAACCGTCAATCCAGCCGACGGGCGTATCCGGGGCGGACGGCTTGGCCTGCGCGCCCACTCCCGCCGTCCCCGAGGCCAACGCTGTCAGCGCCGTCGCCTGCATGAATTGCCGCCGGTTGAAGCCAGGCCCACCCATCGCTGTTCCCTTCTCGATTTACTGTCTGCACCGCCATTCGTCATCCCGGCGAAAGCCGGGACCCAGGAGTCTGGCGCACAACCGCCCCGCTATTTGGCTATCACGGCGGCGTCAGCGTTGGTGGCTTTGGCCCCTGGGTCCCGGCTTTCGCCGGGATGACGAATAGGGCGTTCTTGCCACAATGTGATACGTCATCCTTAATATTGGAATTCAAATATCATATGAATTTGGGTAAGGTAAGGCCAAACCGGTTCAGGGAGGACACATGGCAACCCGGAAATGGCTGACGGCCGCCTTGCTGTGCAGTATTGCCGCGATGCCGGTGGCGGCACGGCAGATGGAGAGGCTGGATCGCGGTCTGGTCGCCGTGTCCGCCGAAGGCAGCGTGCTGGTGGGCTGGCGCCTTCTGGACAGCGATCCCACCGGCATTGGTTTCGATCTGTACCGCGATGGCAGGAAGCTAAACGCCAAACCCCTGACCAGCGCCACCAGTTTCCTGGATAAGGGCGCGGACGGCACAGGCCGGTATGAGGTGCGGCGCACAGGCGAGGCCACAGGCGTCACTGCCGGCGTTTGGCGCGATGGCTACCTGTCCATCCCGTTGCAGCCGCCCGCCGACGGTGTCACCCCGGCGGGGGAGGCGTACAGCTACAATGCCAATGACGCCAGTGTCGGCGATCTGGATGGCGACGGGCAGTATGAGATTGTCCTGAAATGGGACCCCAGCAATGCCAAGGATAATGCTTTTGGCGGCTATACGGGGCCGGTAATCCTGGATGCCTACCGGCTGGATGGCACCCGGCTGTGGCGCATCGACCTGGGGCGCAATATCCGGGCTGGCGCGCATTACACCCAGTTCCTGGTGATGGATTTCGACGGCGACGGCAAGGCCGAACTGGCGGTGCGGACCAGCGACGGGACCGTGGATGGCACGGGTGCGGTCCTGGGTGATGCCAAAGCCGACTGGCGGTCGCATGACGGGGAGGTGCCACAGGCCGACCGTACCGGCGCCACCACCACAGCGGACGGGCGCAAGGTGGCGCGGGTCCAGGGCCGTATCATGAAGGGGCCGGAGTATCTGACGGTTTTTGAGGGCACGACGGGTAAGGCGCTGGCAAGCGCCCCCTACTGGCCCGCCCGCCATCCCGACACCAATGATCCCACGCCCGACCAGATGCAGGCCGTCTGGGGCGATGGCTATGCCAACCGTTCCGACCGGTTCCTGGCGGGGGTGGCCTATCTGGATGGTACGCTGCCCAGCATCGTGATGGCGCGCGGCTATTATACCCGCACCACCCTGGCGGCCTGGGACTGGCGCGGGGGCCAGTTGACCGCGCGATGGCAGTTCGATAGTGCCAAACCGGGCAACGAGGCCTATGGCGGCCAGGGCAATCATCAGCTGTCCGTCGCCGATGTCGATGGCGACGGCAGGGATGAGATCATCTATGGCTCTATGGCCCTGGATGATGACGGCACAGGCCTGTGGTCGTCGGGCCTGCTGCATGGTGACACGATGCATGTCGGCGACCTGGACCCGCTGCGTCCGGGTCTGGAGAAGTTTGGTGTGCATGAGGTGCCGTCGCGCAATGGCGGCATCGGGGCCGCTATGCTGGACGCCGCCACCGGCAAGGTCCTGTGGTCCACCCCGACCGACAAGGATACGGGCCGGGGTGTCGCCATGGATATCGATCCGCGTTCGCCGGGGGCGGAGGCCTGGGCCAGCAACAGCCCCTATCTCTACAGCGCGCAAGGCACCGTCATCGCGGCCACCCGCCCCAAACAGGTGAATTTCGGCCTCTGGTGGGATGGCGACCTGTCGCGCGAACTGCTGGACCGGGA
>CALRNG020000127.1:0-8756 GCA_943369495.1 Rhizobium sp. Q54 | reverse complement strand
ATGGAATGGCTGGACCTGTCCGAACAGATGGAAACGGCGCTGGCGGCGGGCGGCGCATAGGTCCACAAGTTCTCAGGTGCGGCGACACATCCCAGGCTTGTCATGGAGCTGTCATTGCATTGCGGCAATGGGCGTGCCATGTCTGAAGCTGGTATCACCGTCAGGTTGACAGAATGATCCATCGTCACGCCACGGTCCGAACGCGTAATGACGCCAGCGCCGCCTGGCTGTTTTTCAAGCGCTGGCTGGCCAATCCGCTCTCCATGGCGTCCATCACCCCATCCGCCCCCTCCCTGTCGCGCCTGATGGCCGAACAGATCACGCGCGCACCTGACGAAGTGGTGGTGGAGTTCGGCGGCGGCACCGGTTCGGTCACCCGCGCCATCCTGGAGGCGGGTGTGCCCGCCGACAAGCTCTACAGTGTGGAACGCGACCCCGAACTGGCCGCCTGGCTGCGGCAGCACTATCCCGGCATCCATGTGCTGGAAGGCGACGTGGCCGATATCCGGACGATGTTGCCGGACGATGTGAAGGGCAAGGTCGGGACGGTTCTGGTCTGCCTGCCCATGATCCTGATCCCGGCAGAGGATCAGCGCCGTATCGTGGACGCCATCTTCGACGTCATGCCGCCCGGCCGCGCCTTCTATTCCTACACCTATTCCGCCCGGTCACCCTTGAAGCGCCGGGCGCTGGGCCTGCGCGGCCGGCGCGTCGGCTTCACCATCGCCAACATCCCGCCGGCCAGCGTGTGGCGGTTCTGGCGGGAATAGCACCCAGAAACGCAAAACGGGGTGCCGTTACCGACACCCCGTTCGCAAACTCAAAGCCTGTCAGGCGTCTGATCAGGCGGCCTTCAGCTTCGACAGCTTTTCGACCGTCGCGTTGACGCGGGCGGTGATCGGCTCGGCGGCCTCGTTGGCGACCTTGATGCCGGCCTCAGACACCTTGGTGGCCTCGGCAACCAGGGCGTCAAAGGAGGTCTTGGCGAATTCGGTCTGCAGATCGACCAGTTCCTTCACCGACTTCACGGCGAACAGAGCCTTGGTGGTCGCGACCGACTGCTCATACTGGGCCTGGGTGAAGGCGGCGATTTCCTTCGACAGGGTTTCAAAGCCCTTGGTCAGGATCGTGGAGGAAGCCACGAAAGCCTCCACGTTTTCCTTCTGGAAGCCGACGACATCTTCGAACGTGGCGAAAACCTGCTTGCTCATCTTTTCCACCTTTTCCTTGGTATAGGCGACAGCCTGGACAATTTCACCGGCCACGGGTGCGGCCTGGGGGGATGCTGCCACCGCTTCCGGGGTCGGGGCGGGGGCGGGGGCGGCCTTCGGGGCCGCCGGTTTCACGGATTTGGGCGCCACCGGCTTCAGGTCGGCCTGCGGGGCCGGGACCTTTGGAGCCTCAGGCGCCGTGACCACCGGGACCTCAACGGCCACGGGGGCGGCCACTGGCGTCGGCGCGGGTTCGGCGGGGGCGGTCTTCACCTCCTCCACCGCATGCGCGACAGCCGGAACCGGTGCGGGTTCAACAGCCACAGGGGCGTCTGTAATCTTCTCAACCGGCGGAACCATCGCGGGCTTCGCAACGACTTTCTTCAGCGTCGTGCCTGCCACGGGCCCCTTCGGCGTGCGGGTTGCCATATGCCATCTCCTTCGCGCTCTGTCGTTGCCGGTCCGCTGGTGCAGCCCCGGCACCGGTCGCCGCCTCATTGTCCAGTCTCGGCCCTTCTGGTCGGACCCGGACGTGCTGCAATGCAGCATGGAGGTAGATATATCGGTACGATGGAGATGAGTCAAGGCACTTTTGTGCAGTGCAACAAGAATGACATTGTCCATTCGGATAGGGTCTCGACCCGACAGCGCATGCCTTGCCGTCGCGGCGGGGATGTCCGCTTTTTGGTTTCGCGGGTGGGGGCGGGCGTGACAGGATGCCCGCCCTTCCGCATCGCAACCGGAGCCGCTGGCCCATGACCTATTGTCTCGGCATCAAGATCAAGGATGGGCTGATCGCCCTGGCCGATGGCCGCATCACCGCCGGAACCCAGGTGACGGCGGCGCGCAAGGTCACCTTGATGAAGAACGGCAAGGAACAGTTCTTCGTCATGACCTCGGGCTTGCGCTCTGTCCGGGACAAGACGCTGGCCTATCTGCGGCGGGAAATGGCGGACAAGAAGGCCAAGCCCTTCCCCACCATGCTGGACGCCGCCAATGCCTTTGCCCGCTGTCTGCGAACCGTCGCGAAGGAGGACAGGGAGGCGCTGGAAGCGTCGAACCTGAAATTCAACCTGCACGCCATCATCGGCGGACAGTTATCCAAGGATGAGGAACCGACCATGTTCCTGATCTATCCGGAGGGCAACTGGATCGAGGTGGATGAGCGCACGCCCTATCTCTCCATCGGTGCCACCACCTATGGCAAGCCGATCCTGGACCGCGCGCTGAAGCATGAGACGACCATGCCCATGGCGCTGAAGCTGGCCTATCTGTCGTTTGACAGCACGCGCTATTCCTCCGCCGATGTCGGCTATCCCATCGATGTGCTCACATATCACCCGTCCGACCGCAAATGGCGGGAGGATCAGTTCGATTATGACCATCTGGTCGAACAGCGCCATTGGTGGAACAAGCACATCACCGACCTGGCCAACCGTCTGCCCAACGGTCCCTGGATGGACACGCTGCTGCCCGATCAGGACTGATGCCGGGCCGCCACCGATTCGGCCACGCCCCCCCCCCCCGTCCCCCAGACCCAGGCGGGGACGGGGGTGACGGGGAACGCCCCATGATGCCGGGGCCCCTCTGAACTTGCATACATTGATGTGCGTGCGATGGCCCGGCGGGGCCAGCGGACCGGAACCCACGCCATGGACGTGCATTACTCTTGAACATAAACACGCCCTGAGCGTAGGTTCACCACCAAACATATGGTTAACAAGGGTCCGTGGCTGTGGCGGATTTCAGCATTGTTCCCCCCGCACCCCAGGATGAAGCGGACTGGCGCCGGAATTGGGCGACGTACCTGACACGCTATGATGTCAAAGTCGAAGCGCTGACCACGGACATTGTCTGGGCACGCATGCTGGACCCCACATCCTCCATGCGGGGCTTGATCGCCCGCGATGGCACAGGGGCGGGCATCGGCTTCTGTCACCTGATCCTGCACGACAATGCCTGGTCGCTGCGCCCCTTCTGCAATCTGGAGGACATGTTCGTTGTCTCGGATCACCGCCGCTGCGGCGTGGGTCGGGCCATGCTGCACCGTATCCTGGCCATGGCGGCGGAAAACCACTGGGCACGGGTTTACTGGACCACGGCCAAGGGCAATCTACCCGCCCGCGGTCTGTATGACAGCGTCACGGGCGGTGCCGATCAGATGGTGCAGTACACGGCCAAGCTCCTGGTTTGAACCTTCCCGTGCCGACGGTTTGATCCCTCTCGCGCCGGTGGGATGATGATTTACGACAGCGCTGTCGTTCCCCTTTGGTTCGCCCGGTAACCATGTTAGGGTCGTCGCTGCCGGAAGGGTCGGGGGGGCCTGTCCGGCGGGCAGGTCCGTTTCACGAAGCCGCGAACCCGTTTCGCGTAATCAGCCGTGAAAAGACCGCCCCCTTTACCGATATCGAAGCCGCCCCACCCTTATCCCCACGCTGCTTGCCAGCGGGGAATGTCTGGATGCTGGACGGAAAATCAAGATGACGGATAAACGTGACCTGTTGCGCTCCCTGACCATCGACCGCCCGGCCGATATGCCGGCGGCGGGGATGGCCCCGCCCCGGTCCGGCCTGCCGGGTTGGGCCAAGGGGGTGGGCGTGGTGGCCCTGCTGGCGATGGGCGTCGCAGGCGGCGTCTATGGCCCGGCCCTGCTGGGCGCAAAGGAAGAGGCGGCGGCGCCCAAGCCCATGGCGTCGGGCACACCGGCAGCGACCGGTGGCAGTGCGGCGGCGGCAACGCCGGCCACCCCCGCAGCAACGCCACGCCCCACCAACACGCTGGTGGCGTCGGGCTATATCGTGGCGCGGCGCACCGCCACCGTGTCGTCGGAGATCACGGGCCGGGTGCAGGATGTGCTGGTCGATGAAGGCATGGTGGTGACCAAGGGCCAGGAACTGGCCCGCCTGGACGCCACCCTGGCCAGCATCGACCTGGAACTCTCCAAGGCGCGCGTCGCTTCGGCCCAGGCACAGATCGAAGGCTTCTCCGCCGACCTGCGCGACGCCGAACGCATCCTGGCCCGCACCGCGTCGCTGTCAAAGGCGTCCAACGTCTCGGAGGCGGAACTGACCCGTTCCCAGGCCCGCGCCGAAACCCTGCGTGCCCAGTTGAAGGGGGCGAAGGCCGATCTGGAAATCGCCCGCATTGCGGTCGCCCGGCAGACGGAAACCGTGGACCGCCACATCGTGCGCGCCCCCTTTGATGGGGTCGTGATCGACAAGAATGCCCAGCCGGGGGAAATCATCTCTCCCATGTCGTCGGGCGGCTTCACCCGCACCGGTGTCTGCACCCTGGTCGATATGGAAAGCCTGGAGGTGGAGGTGGATGTGAACGAGGCCAATATCGGCCGCGTCCGCCCCGGCCAGAAGGTGGAGGCGGTGCTGGACGCCTATCCCGACTGGAAAATCCCGTCCAGCGTCATCGCCGTGGTCCCGCGCGCCAACCGCGACAAGGCAACCATCAAGGTGCGCATCAAGCTGGAACAGCGCGATGGCCGCGTATTGCCGGACATGGGCGCGAAAGTCACTTTCCTGGACGCGCGTCCGGCCGGGAACTGAACCTGTTTCATCATCATTCCGCCGGCATCGGGAATGGCCGGCCATTGGGGGAAGACCATGACGGCACTGATCAGCATCCAGGGTGGGGCCAAGCGCTTCGTGAAGGGGCGGGAAACCATCACCATCTTCGACCATCTGGACATGACCATTGAGGCGGGCGATTTCATCGCCATCATGGGCCCGTCCGGGTCGGGCAAGACCACGCTTTTGAACCTGCTGGGCGGTATCGACCGCGCCACATCGGGCAGCATCACCTTTGCCGGCCAGCGGCTGGATCAGATGAGCGAAGGACAGTTGTCGGCCTGGCGGGCCGCCAATGTCGGCTTCATCTTCCAGTTCTACAATCTGATGCCGGCGCTGAATGCCGCCCGCAACGTGGAACTGCCCCTGCTGCTGACCAGCCTGGGGGGCGGTGAGCGGCGCAAGCGGGTGGAGACGGCGCTGCAGATCGTGGGTCTGGCCGAACGCGCTAAGCATTACCCCCGCGAAATGTCGGGCGGCCAGCAGCAGCGCGTGGCCATTGCACGGGCCATCGTGGCCGATCCCAAGATGCTGCTGTGTGACGAGCCGACGGGCGACCTGGACCGCAAGACGGCGGACGAGATCCTGTCCATGCTCCAGCTTCTGAACAAGGAAATGGGCAAGACCATCATCATGGTCACCCATGACCCGGAGGCCGCGCGCTACGCCTCCCGTGTTCTGCATCTGGACAAGGGGCGCTTTGTCGAACAGGTGGCCGCATGACCGACTTCAGCCTGATCCTGGCCAACCTGTTCAGCCGGAAACTGCGCGCGATCTTGATGCTGGTGGCGATCTTCTTCGCCTTCCTGATCTTCGGCGTGCTGGCTGGTGTGCAGAACGGCTTCAACAATATCGGCGGCGCCGCCGGTGAAAACCGGCTGGTCACCATCAACAAGATCAACTTCACCCAGCCCATGCCCATCTCCTATATCGAGCGTATCCGCGCGGTGGAGGGGGTGGCCCGTGCCAGCTATGCTAACTGGTTCGGTGGCTATTATCAGGAAGGCAAGAACCAGATCGTCACCTTCGCGATCGATCCGGAATTCTACATGGATATCTATGCCACCGACTACAAACTGTCGGCGGATCAGCGCGCCGCCTTCCTGGCCGACCGGTCGGGCTTGCTGGTGGGGCAGAAGCTGGCGGAAAGGTGGGGGTGGAAGCTGGGGGATCGTATCCCGCTCTCGTCCAACATCTACACCAACAAGAATACCGGCAAGCAGACTTGGGATTTCACCATCGTCGGCATTCTGGAACCGGCGCAGGAGAATGCGGACACCAGTGTCGCCTTCTTCCACCACGCCTATTTCAACGAATCGGTGACGTTCGGTCAGGATACGGCGGGCTGGATCGTCATTGAAACCACTGACAAGGCCCTGAACACCGACGTGTCGAAACGGGTCGATGCGATGTTCGCCAACTCGCCCGCCGAGACGGCCACCGATACGGAAAAGGCCTTCAACCAGGCCTTCGTGGGTCAGTTGGGCAACATCACCTTGATCGTGACATTGGTGGTGGGGGCGGCCTTTGCCACCATCCTGATGATCGTGGGCAACACCATGGCGATGGCTGTGCGGGAACGGACGAAGGAGATCGGCGTGATGAAGACGTTGGGCTTCCCGTCGGGCCGTATCTTCAAAATGGTTCTGGGCGAATCGCTTCTGCTGGCCATGCTGGGGGGCCTGCCGGCTCTGGGCGCGGCGGCCCTGCTGCTGGAACTGATGCGCAAGAGTGTGGGCTTCCCGGGCCTGGCCCTGACGCTGGATTTCACGGCGCTGGGCATTGCCATCTTGCTGGCGCTGGGCCTGCTGACCGGGATCATCCCGGCATGGAACGCCCTGCGTCTTAATATCGTGACCGCGCTCGGTCGGCAGTAAGGACAGGGGGCAAGGATGCGTATCCTCAATCAGACAATCGCCGTCTGTTCCATCAACTTGAAAAGCCTGCCGCAGCGTTTCTGGCTGTCCTTTTCCACGGTGGTCGCTGTGGCCATGGTGGTCACGGTCCTGCTCAGCTTCCTGGCACTGGCCGCCGGGTTCAAGCGCACGCTGGACGGCACCGGGTCGGAAGGCATCGCCATCAAGCTGCGCGACGGCTCACAGCAGGAGGTGAACTCCGTCATTGCCCTGGATCAGGTCCGCTTGGTCGGGGAGGCGCCGGGCATCGTGCGCAAGCAGGATGGCAATCCCCTGGTGTCGGGCGAGTTGTATGTCATCGTCGATGGCGTCCGCCGCTCCACCGGGCTGAAGGCCAACCTGCCGCTGCGCGGCATCGGCAAGGATGGGGCGGCCCTGCGCGACGGGCTGACCATCACCCAGGGCCGCATGTTCGAACCGGGCAGCAACGAGATCGTGGTGGGTGAAGGCCTGGTGCGGGAATTTGCCGGCTTCGATCTGGGCAGCGAAGTGCGTCTGGGCACGGGCACCTGGAAGGTGGTGGGCGTCTTCTCCATGAATGGCGCCGTGTTCGAGAGCGAGCTATGGGGCGATGTCGCCGTGGTGCAGAGTCTGTTCCGCCGCGGTTCCTCCTTCCAGACCGTGCGCGTGCGCCTGGAGACCCCGGACGCCATCGAACAGCTGCGTGAATATGTGGCGGGCGAGCCGCGCCTGAAGCTGGAGGTGTTTTCGGAGAAGGGCTATTTCGCGGGCCAGTCGTCCAACACTGTCAAGCTGATCCAGAATGCCGGCTGGCCCCTGGCTATCGCGATGGCGCTGGGGGCTTTGGCAGGCGCGCTGAACACCATGTACAGCTCGGTCGCCAGCCGGTCGCGGGAAATTGCCACCCTGCGCTGCCTGGGCTTTGGCGGCTTCCCCAGCTTTGCCGCCACCTTGCTGGAAAGCCTGGTTCTGGCCGGTATCGGCGGGCTGATCGGGTCCCTGGGTATTTTCCTGTTCTTTGACGGGTTCAGCACGTCGACCCTGGGGCAGGGCTTCACCCAGATCGTCTTCTCAGTCAGCCTGACGCCCGATCTTGTGAAGCAGGGCATCATCCTGGCGCTGCTGGTCGGTCTGATCGGCGGCTTCTTCCCCGCCCTTCGCGCTGCGCGTCTGCCCATCGTCGCGGCCTACGCACAGGGCTAGGATCGGGGGTAAATCAGGGAACCGCCCCTTCCCCCATGATGGTCCTGAAATGGGCCATCACGGGGGCAGGGGCGTAATAGGGGGCGGGGTCGCCCGGCAAGGCCGGTGGTCCGCGCAGGGCCGCCAGCCGCCCTTCCTCATCCAGCAGCATCCAGGGCGGGTTGCGCCACAGATCCTCATCCAGATCCAGCAGCAGGGACGGCAACTCCGTTCCCTGCGCACGGGCAGGGCCGGCATGGGCCGCCACCAGGGCGACCGGCCCCTTTTTCTCATCATCGATCCGGTGAAGCCACTGGCTGACGGTCGGACGCTGACGGCGTATCCGGATGGCGGGCCAGTCGCCGTCGGGCAGGCGGATCAGCAGGAAACCGAAGGCGCGGGCCACCAGCTTGCCCGGCACCATCCGGTCTTCCCCCACCAGCACCGGCAGCGGGTCCAGCAACTCTCCCCCCAGGTCGGGCAGCAGCACCAGACCGCGCGGATCGGCCACCACGCCGATGGCATATCCTGCCTGGGCCATCACCGCGCTGGCCGGCGGCGGGGTGATGAAGGGGTTGTTATCTTCCAGGTCTTCCGGCCCTGGCACCATCAACGGGGCCGGTGGCGATGGTCCCGCCAGTGGCAGCGAGGCTCGCCCCATCCCGGCAGACGCGCCCACCGGCGACATCACGAGTTGCCGGAACTCCGACAGGGTGGCCAGACGCCGCGCGGCATCGGCGGCGGCATTGCGCAGGATGATGTCATACTGGCCGTTCAGCGAGGGGATATCGGTTTCCCCCTCCCCTTCCGTCGTGAAACGGCGCACCGGTCCCGGCGGATCGGTCAGTTCCCAATCGATGCGCACTCTCCCCTCGCCGGTAATGCCGATGGGTTTGTTTGTCAGAAGG
>CALRNG020000126.1:0-8766 GCA_943369495.1 Rhizobium sp. Q54 | reverse complement strand
ACGCTTTTGGACCCCTGGAACATGCCGCAATCGATCAGCAGCACACCGCCGGCATGGCGGACCAGGAAACAGGACCCGGTGACGCCGCCGGCGGCCCCATGGAAACTGATGGTGGGGTTCATGCTCATCAGACGCGTTCCTTCCCGTTGCCATTCACAGCGTAGCCAGACGCCTCCGCCGCCAGACCGCAGGCAAAGCGGAATTCCACCTCGCGTTCGGCATGAATGCGATAGAGCGGTTCGCCCGCCTGGACCGGGTCGCCCACTTTCTTCAAAAGATCGATGCCCGCACCGGGATCAAACGGCGCGCCGGCCAGCCGCGCGATGCGCGCAATGCGGTAGCAATCGATGGACACGACCCGCCCGTCATGATCGGCCACAATCTCCCGCGACAGGGTGCCAAGGGTGGCGATACGCGGCGGCGGGCCTTGCAGGTCCATGATCTTGTGCATCTGATGCAGCGCCGCCCCACTGTCCAGTAATTCGCGCGCCCGCGCGGCACCCGCCCCGCCGCGCAAGGCCGGATCGAATTCCAGGATGCGACCCGCCAGCGCCAGGGACCGTTCGCGCAGGTCGGCGGGCGCGTCGGCCCGGTTTTCCAGCACCGCCATCACGTCGCGCGCCTCCAGCACGGGGCCGATGCCCCTTCCCACGGGCTGCGACCCGTCGCTGAGGGTGACGCGCAGGGTCAGGCCGATGGCGTCGCCCACATATTCGAACAGCTTGCGCAGGCGTGCCGCCTCCTCCGCGCCGCGTACCTTGGCGCTGGGGCCGACGGGCATGTCGATGACCAGATGCGTGGACCCCGCCGCCTTCTTCTTGGACAGGATGGAGGCGACCATCTGTTCGCGCGTGTCGATATTCAGGGGCCGTTCGACAGAGATCAGCACATCGTCGGCGGGCGACAGTTTCACATGCCCGCCCCAGACCAGACAGCCCTTCGCCTCCGCCACGATCGCCCGCATGCGGTCCAGATCGACCTCGACATTGGCCAGAACCTCCATCGTGTCGGCGGTGCCGGCAGGCGATGTGATGGCGCGTGACGATGTCTTGGGCATGGGCAGCCCATGGGCCGCCACGATGGGCACCACGATCATGGAGGTGCGGTTGCCGGGAATACCCCCGATACAATGCTTGTCCACCACCAGTGGTGCGTCCGGCCAGTGCAGCCTTTCGCCTGCATCTGCCATGGCACGAGTCAGGGCCAGGGTTTCCGCCGTCGTCATGAAGGACCCGCAGGCCACCAGAAAGGCCGCAACTTCCACCTTGGCATAGCGGTGATGGGCGATATCGTCGATGATGGCGTGGAACGCCGCCTCGTCCAGCTCCCGCCCTTCGATCTTGGCATGCAGGGCGTCGCGGCTTTTCGGCGGGTGGGGATGGTCCAGCCGCACCGCCGCCCCTTCCGGCAGATCGAAGCGGATGAACGCCTCCTCCGACAGGCCCAGACAGTCGGGCGGCAGGATGGCGGGGTCATCGACAATGTCCAGCGTCGCCATCAGCCGCTTGGCCCCGGCCAGCACCTCCACCTTCCCCTGCCCCTCGAACGCGGCAGCGCGATAGGGGATGCAGGCCCGCGACAGGAAGGCCACATTCTCCCGGCTGGTGGAGATGCCGATCCGTTTCAACCGCAGCATGGGTTTCCTCAATGGCCAGCCCTTGGCCGGGCCGGCGTTGTTTGCCTGGAAAACCATGATAGGGCCGCACCAAACGGCCACCATGACATGGATCAAGACGCCGCGCCCATCAGGGACAACCGGTAGGAGGCGGCGATCCCCGTTGCGACCGTTTGTTATTACGCCGTTAAAACAACGTTCCCCACCGCAACAGCACCGCGAACCATTCTTGCAGATTTGACATTCAACCTCTCCTTGAGAAGTATCCAGTTCAGTGGGATACATTCATATGTCATGCAGATTGCTGGAGTAGGGGCGCGTGCGAAACAGCCTGGGCGGCAAGGGGCCGACGGCCGGTTTGACTTCCTTTGTCCTGGCTTTAGGCTGCCGGGCAGGGCTGGTTCTGCTTGCACTGATCTTTGGTTTCATTGCCGCAACGGCCCCCGCCGCGGAACCATCCGTTACCTTGTCGGAACGGGCGGAGGTAGGGTTCGAGTCGCTGTCCACCGCTGACGGGCTTGCCAATAATTCGGTGATGACCCTGGCGCAGGACGCCACCGGCTTCATCTGGATCGGTACGCTGGGGGGTCTGAACCGTTTCGACGGTTATTCCGTGCGTAGCTTCCATCATGATCCCCACGATCCGGGATCGCTGCCCAACGGGTTTGTCCGTGCGCTGCATCCCGCGCGTGACGGCGGCATGTGGCTGGGCACGCATACGGCGGGCGTCGCCTATTACGACCCGCGCTTCGACCGGTTCACAACCTTGGGCGCAGGCCCGGACGGGCTAGGCCATGTCCAGGTCTATAGCTTGGCCGATGATGGCGGCGACGGCGTGTGGGTGGCGACCGTGGCGGGCCTGGACCATATCAGCCGCGATCTGAAGGTGCTGGAACGCGTGCGCGCCGGTCAGGACGGGTTCCCCAGCGGCTATGTCTTCTCCGTCTTCCGTGACAGCACGGGCATGTTATGGGCCGGGACGGAGAAGGCCGTGGCCCGTCGTCCCGCCGGGACCACACAATGGCAGGTGCTGGACGCGACGGATGGCGACAGCGCCTTCGCCCTGTCCACCGGCACCTGGAGCTTTTTTGAAGACCCGCAGGGCCGCGTCTGGATCGGCACCAATGGCGGCGGCATCGTTTCTGTTGCCAAGGGCGATGCAAAGGCGGTGTCGCATCCGCGTCTGACGGGCCGGGATACAATTCTGGGCCGGTCCACGGTCCGTGGGATTGTGGAGGTGCGCCCGGGCGTCCTTTGGATGGCGCTGTTTGGTGGCGGCGTTGGAGAATATGACATTGGTCAGGACCGCCTGCGGCTGTTCCGGGCCGATCCCAATGTGGCGGGCGCTCTGACGGGCAACTTCACCCGTGGCATCATGAAGGACCGGGGCGGGATCGTCTGGGTCGCCACCAATCTGGGGATCGCGTGGCATAACAGCGTGCCGTCGGGCGTGGTCAGCGTGGCGTTGGGGCAGTCGCGGGGCTTCTCCGGGCGGGACGCCTGGAGCTTGTGGACCGACTGGCGAAACGGATTGTGGGTGGGTATGGATGATGCCGGATTGGACCGGATTGATCTCGCCACCGGCCATATCGCGGCTTTTGACCGGACGATGACGCCGGGGGCACTGGTCGGCACGCCCATCTATGCGATCAGGGGCGACCGGGCGGGCGATATCTGGATCGGCTCGGCTGGCCTCTCCCGACTGCGCCCAGCCCTTGGTGAGCGCACGCCGCAAGTGATGCCCGTGCCGCTGACCACGCGACGCGACGTCACCAGCCTGCATATCACCGACACCGACCTGTGGGTCGGTTCCTATTACGGGCTGATACGTCAATCGCTTTCCGATGGGCGGACCGTCTCCTATACGGCCGACCCGGCACAGCCGGGCAGCCTGTCCAATAACGAGGTCTGGTCGGTGCTGCCGCGTCCCGACGGTCTGGTCTGGGTCGGGACGGCCAATGGGCTGAACCTTCTGGGTCCTGACGGGCGCTTCCGGCATTTCCACCGCGATGCCGATCGGCCCGACAGCCTGCCCCATGATTATGTCGCGGCCCTGGTGCATGACCGGCAGGGGCGGCTATGGCTAGGGACGGTCGGTGGCGGTGTCGCCATGATGCTGGATGGGGCCGGTCCCGACGGGCAGCCGACCTTCCGCGCGGTAACGCGTCAGCAGGGCATGCCGTCCAACACCATCGCCAGTCTGATGCTGGGGTCGGACGGGCGTGTCTGGGCCTCCACCGATAATGGCCTCGCCGCCATCGATCCTGCCGATTTCAGCGTGTCGCGGGTGGAACCCTCATCGGCAACCAGCGTTTCCTCCTATCTGCCGGGATCGGTGGCGACCCTGCCCGATGGCGGGCTGGTGTTCGGTGGCACCAATGGCGTGACCCTGGTGCAGCCGTCACAGATCCGGCCCCATACCTATCTGGACGCCCTGGCCGTGACGCGCGTGATGGCCGGCGGGCAGTCGGCCAATGCCAGCGCCCTGAACCTGCCCGACGGGCCGCGCGCCATCCACGTGCCCTCCGACAACCGCCGTCTGACGGTGGAATTCGCCCTGCTGGATTATGCCGTCACGTCGGGCGTTTACTATGCCTACCGTCTTGACGGGTTCGACGCCGACTGGGTGGATGCCGGCAGTGACCGCCGCAGTGCGGCCTATACCAACCTGCCGCCCGGCCATTATACGCTGCGTCTGCGCGCCCTTGACCCCAATGGCACCGTCGTGGCCGAACGCGGGCTGATCGTTGCCGTTCCCCATCTGTGGTATGAATGGGCCTGGGTCCGTTTCTTAGGTGTGGTGCTGGCCTTATCGGCGGGGGCCGGCATCGTCATGATGATGGAACGTGCCCGTATCGAAAAGCTGAGTGCGACCAAGCGCGAGCTCGAGGCCAAGGTGGCCGAACGCACCGCCAGCCTGCGCGAGGCCAATGACCGGCTGGCCGAACTGGCCACGCGCGACCCGCTGACCGGCATCCATAACCGCCGCGCCTTCATGGACCGGCTGGATCAGGAATGGACGGCGGCGCTGCGCCATGGCCATCCCTTCTGCATCCTGATGATGGACCTGGACCATTTCAAGGACGTGAATGACACCTATGGCCATCTGGTCGGCGACACCGTGCTGCGCGAGGTGGCCCGTCGCGCCGCCAGTGCCCTTCGGGAGGTGGATTTCCTGGCCCGCTATGGTGGGGAGGAATTCGTGGTGCTGACCTCCCACACCGAAGCGACCTATGCCCTGATCGCCGCCGACCGCATCCGCGAGGCCGTGGGCGGCACGCCCATCGCCCTGGAGGGTGTCTCTCTGCGGGTCACCCTGTCCATCGGCCTTGCCCAGGCCGACCCGCCGCGCGAAACCCAGACGGGTCTGTTCAATCGCACGGATGGTGCGCTGTACGCGGCCAAGGCTGGCGGGCGGAACAAGGTGGTGGTGGCGGGGTAGGGACCTTCTCCCCTTATGCCGCCGCCTTTGCTATGCCGGTGCTGTCCCACCCTGCGCCGGGGCGCCAGCGGGACTTGACCCGGCCCTGGTCCAGGGTGAACAGTGACAGCCAGCCATTGTCGAACAGGGCCTTCACGCCCGGATGGCGGTTCAGGATGTCGGCGATAGCCTGTTCCGGCGCTTCCACCATCACCGACAGGCGCAGCGGCGCATGGGCCAGACCCTCGCCATCATGCACCGCCTGCCAGGGCAGGCCCGCGCGCAACCGGCCACCATTGCCTTCCACCACGCCGATCCCGGCGGTGACATTGTGGATCAGCTTGTCGCCGCCGCCGAACAGGTTCGGTGCCACAGCGGACCCGTAATATTGCAGGCTGATCCAGCTGGCCACCACCACCGGGGCCGTCAGGATCAGTTCCAGCGTGCCGAACCCTGCATCATCCTGCCAGTCATAGGAATGCAGGAAGGCCCGGCCCTTCAGGTTGCTGCGGGCCGTGACGGCGCGCGGGGCGGCGATGAAGGCGGCACAGCCGGCCAGACCCCATTCGGGCCGAACCTCCGCCCAGTTGCGGGCCCGTGCCGCCAGGGTCGCCCCCGTGGCACCGGGCAGGCGGGCGGCGCGTTCGATACGGTTCTGACGGGCGGCCCGGTCCAGCATGTCACGGGCCCTGGCGATCAAGCTCTCATGGCTGCGGCGCGGGGCGTCATTATACAGGGTCACACAGTCGGTGACGGTGTCGTGCAGACCCGCCAGGAACAGCGTGTCGGCGGCCAGATCGATGCCATGCTCGGCCAGACCCGCCCGTGCGTCGGCATCGTTCAGCAGGGCGGCCAGCAGCCGGGCCGACACATCGCCCTTATGCCCGCCACAGGCCCCGCAATGATAGGCGCTTTCATGCGGATTGTTGGTGACATGCGCGCCATGGCCCAGCAGCAGCACCAGCTGTCCATGACCCTTGGTCAGGGACATGGCCTTCAACACGGTGGCCGCCGTCGCCGCCTTGTCCGCCGCCGACAAGCCTTGCGTCAGAACGGGGGCGGCATCGGGACCCGCCTCGCGGCCCAGACCCAGGGCGTCGCGCAGCAGCTTGGCCCCATAGAACGGTCCCGCCGCCTCCACAAAGGCGAAGGAGGAGACGGCGGCCTGCCGGAACCGGCCAAAGGCGCGCACCGCCCGGTCTGCGATCCGCTGCTTGGTGTCCTTGGGCGGGGCAGTGCAGGCATGGGAATGCATGCGCGGCGATAGCAGGACGGGCAACCGCGCCTCGATCAGGTCGGACGCGGTACCCCGGTGCGCCACAGGCAGGCCGAAGAAGCCGGCAAAGCCCAGGGTGGAAATGCCGGGGTCCAGGCTTTCCAGGGCGCGACGGAAGGGTTCGGAGCGGACATCAATGCAGAAGGCGGCTTGCAACCAGGGCCGCTCCATCGCCGCCTCTGGCTGGATGCCGGGCAGCAAGGTTGCCAGCGTCCGCTGGTGCGCGCGTTCGGTGGCCTGTTGCAGGATGCTGTCGATCACCATGTCGCCGTCGGGTTCCACCGCTTTGGCATGGGCGGCGACCACATCCTCCCATTCCGCTTTCAGCGACGGCAGCTGGGTCAGCAGCGCCTCTTCCCAGATCAGGCGGATGGCCAGCAGGTCCGTCAAGGTGCCGTCGCTGCCGCCCGACAGTTCGGCTTGCCACAGCAGCCAGCGCGCATGCTGTGCCCAGCCGCCCAGATCGATCAGCAACCGGTGGAAGGCCGTCTCAGCGGCCATTCCGTCCAGGCCCAAGGTCCCGGCGGCGCGCAGCAGGGCGCGTTCGGGCGTGTCTGGGCTGGTTGCCACATGCCGGCAGAAGCCGGTGAGGCCCGCCAGTTCCGGCGTCAGGTCATGCGTCGCCCATTCCCGCCAGGCCGCAAAGGCCGAGGCGCCGGGGGCCGGCGTCCACAGCGCCTGACCCCGGTCGAAATAGCCGGCGGCCCACAGGCCCAGGCAGCGGGCGATGATGGCCGGCCAGTCGGTGCCGGTAGCCCGCGCCGCAAGATCGGCGACGGTGGGCAGCAGGTTTGGCGTGCTCCCCTCCAGGCGCAAGGCCACGGTCAGCGCCGACAGGCTGGCCGGCTTCAACGGGTGGGTGCAGTCGTCCAAGGCGGCTTGAAGGTCGGCCTCGATGATCTCCCCCTTATCGACCATGGCGGCATAGGCGGGGCGGGCCTGGGTCAGCTTCACCCCGCCGACCCGCGCCAGCCGCGCACTGGCCTGGGCCAGATCCTCCTCCGTCTGTCCCAGGAAGGGATTGACGGCGACGGTGGCGTCCAAGGGGAAGGAAGGCGGGATGGCGCGCACGGCCCCGTTGGCGGCGGCGAACAGTGCCTTGGGCTGTGCGGGGGAGATGTCGGGCAGGTTCTGGAACATGGCTCTTCTCCGTATCGGCGGCGACTGCCGCCGCGCCGCTCGTGCGGCGTAGCCAAGTCGCCGGATGGCGACGCCGGCGACTGAGGGGTTTGAAAGAGTGACCATCGGTCATTCTTTCAAACCGATGGCATTAGGCGCGGAACCCGCCGATCAGGCGGTCAAAGGCGGCATTAAGGTAGAAACCATTGGCGACATGTACGCGCAGGCCGGCGGCTGCCGGGTGGTGGGCCCAGTGCGGGAACAGGGCCTGCGCCACGGCCACCACGCCGAAGGACAGCACCGTCAGGGCGATCAGCGCCCATTCCAGGGGGCCGGCCTCTGGTACGCCCGGCAGGGCGCCATCCACCACCAGGATGGACAGCGACTGGAACCCGAAATAGGCCAGGGTCGCGGCGGCGGATGCCGTCAGGGTGCGCCGGGTCAGGGCGCGCGGGGCGGCGTCGGCCAACCCTTGCGCCACCAGATAGGCCACACCGAACACCAGGATGGCTCCCAGCGCCAGGGCCTGTGGCGATTTCGGACCCCAGATCAGAGTGAAGCCGACGGCGACCACGGCATAAAGCGCCAGGGCCAGAAGGAAGGCCCGCGCCACGGCCGCCAGACCCGGCGTCGCCACGGGGCCGGGCCGCCGGACGGCCTTCACCGCCGCCACTGCCCCGCCCGACGACAGGAAGGCATGCGCCTTGTAGAGCGAATGGGCCACGATATGCAGCAGAGCCAGCGGCCACAGGCCCAGGCCGCATTGCAGCAGCATGAAACCCATCTGCGCCACCGTTGACCAGGCCAGCGCCGTCTTCACCGCACTCTGCGTCAGCATGACCAGCGCGCCGAACAGGGATGTCAGCCCGCCCAGCAGCACCAGCGCCGCCATGGAGGCTGTGCTGGCCTGTACCACCCAGGCAAAGGTGATCAGCAGCAGGCCGCCGGAATTGATGATGCCGGCATGCAGCAGGGCCGACACGGGCGTCGGGGCCTCCATGACCTCTGTCAGCCAGCCATGCAGCGGGAAGGACGCCGTCTTCAGCAGGGCCGCCAGCACCAGGAAGCCGACGGCGACCCCCCCAAGGGCCGGCACGGTACCCGCCTTGGCCGCCGCATTGATGCCCGCGATGTCGGCGGTGCCGAAGGCGGCCCAGAGCAGACCAGCCGCGATGGCCAGCGCCACGTCGCCCGCGGCCCAGACCCGCGTGAACTTCGCCGCCGCCCGCTGCGCTGGGGCGCGGTCCGGGTAGAACAGCAGCAATTGCCGCAGGACGATGCCGATGGCGATCAGTGCGCCCGCCAGCAGCCACAGCGTACCCGCCTGCACCGCCA
>CALRNG020000125.1:0-8782 GCA_943369495.1 Rhizobium sp. Q54 | reverse complement strand
CGCCGTCGTTTCAACGCCCGCCGTGCGGCGGCCGAACGCGGCCTGCTCGAGTCGGTGACGTGGTCCTTTGTCGATCCCAAGGTGGCGGCCCTGTTTGATGGCGACAAGGATGAGCTGCGGCTGCTGAACCCGATCAGCGCCGATCTGGCCGTGATGCGCCCCTCCATCCTGGGCACCCTGGTGCCGGCTGCTGGCCGCAATGCCGCCAAGGGCTTCAAGGATGTCGGCCTGTTCGAGGTCGGCCCCGCCTTCCGCGACGGGTCGGAAAAGGGTCAGGATCTGGTGGTGGCCGGCGTGCGCGCCGGTGCCGCCGTGCCGCGCAACTGGTCCAAGGGCGAACGCCCCGTCGATGCCTTTGACGCCAAGGGTGACGCTTTTGCGATCCTGGAGGCGGCCGGTGCGCCGGTGGCCAATCTTCAGGTCACGCGCGACGCTCCCGGCTGGTACCATCCGGGCCGGTCGGGGACCTTGCGCCTGGGCCCCACGGTCCTGGGCCGGTTTGGCGAGTTGCATCCCGCCCTGCTGGAGGCGCTGGACGTGTCCGGCCCGGTGGTGGCGTTTGAGCTGTTCTTGGATGCCGTGCCGGCGCCCAAGAAGAAGGCTGGCACGGCCAAGCCGTTGCTGGCCCTGTCGCCGTTCCAGCCGGTGGACCGTGACTTCGCCTTCCTGGTGGCCAACAGCACCGACAGCGACAAGCTGGTGAAGGCTGCCAAGGGTGCCGACAAGGCGCTGATCAGCGATGTCAGCATCTTTGACATCTATGAGGGCAAGGGCGTGGAGCCTGGCTTCAAATCGGTGGCCCTGTCGGTCACCCTGCAGCCGATCGACAAGACCCTGACCGACAAGGAGATCGAGGACGTGGCCGCCAAGGTTGTGGCCGCCGTCGCCAAGGCGACGGGCGCCTCCTTGCGCGGCTGATCCAGCCAGCCTGCAACAGCATCAAAGGGGCATCACGCAGGTGATGCCCCTTTTTTCATGGCTATTATGAGTGCTTCGCATGTCGAACGCGTCGGCTTACGCAGACGGCACCCTTACATAACGTTAACGGAAGGTGGGGTAAGTCCCAGCTTTCCCATCTGTAATTTCACAATTTCATTTCGACGGTGAAAGGAATTTCTTGGGTTGCGTATGATTTCACCCTGACCATACCCTCACTTCACTTGGCCATGCACAATAAATAATCATCATTCATAAAATTCCATTAAAATACATATCGTACAAACCCCAAGTCACCATCAGCAAAATACCGTCACACCTCTGTCACATCCCTTGGCAAACATAGGAAAAGCGCCACCTACCGTCCGTTGACCCCTTGGCTTGACTGTTGAAACACCGCTACAGTGCAAGAAAACAAAAATGGCGCCCCAAGCCAGTTCAGGGCGGGCAAGCCGAAAAAATATCGGGAGGGAATATGCGTGCGCTCAAGAATCTTCCCATCGTGTGGAAGCTGGTTCTGCCATTGCTGCTGATGGGCGTGCTGACCATCGGCACGTCGCTCTACGCCTTGTCTCAGATGGAGGCGGTGGGCAATGAATATCGCGGCATGCTGGACCGGTCGGAAAATGCCAAGGCCATCCTCAACGCGCGGGAGACCGCGACCGACCTGGGCCGCCTGGGCTATACGATGGTCGCGGAGACGGACAGCTTCATCCTGGACAGCATGCAGGATGAGATCGCCCTGAAGCGGGATGATCTGACGGGCCATCTGGACCGCGTGGAGAAGATCCTTCCCGAACGCAAGGCGGATATCGACGCGATCCGTGAGGATACGCGCCGGATGCTTGAAATCGTCGAACAGGCCCGGCAGCTGGCCCTGGACGGCAAGGGTTCGCAGGCCGCCGCCGTCCTGGTGGATCGGTTCGACATCAAGCTGACCGACGTTCTGGACAAGCTGGCAGTGACGACGGGCGATGTGCAAGCCAAGCTTGATGGCGGCAGGACTGCCGCACAGAGCCGGTTTGACCGTGCCCTGGCCGTCACGCTGATCGTGGGCCTGTCGGGCACGGCCATTGTGCTGGCCCTGGGTATCGCGCTGGGCATGGTCGGCATTTCCCGCCCCCTGCGCCGCATCGTCACCATCATGACCAAGCTGGCCGATGGCGACTTGACGGTGAAAGTGTCGGGTGGCGACCGCCGGGATGAGATCGGGGCCACGGCCCGCGCGCTGGCCGTGTTCCAGAAGGGTATGCGCGAGGCGGAGCGGATGCGCGACGAACAGGCCGCCATGGAAGAACGGGCGGAGGCGGAGAAGCGCCAGGCCCTGGTCCGGCTGGCCGATGATTTTGAAGGCAGCATGCAGGCCGTGGTCAGCGCCGTCGGCGGGGCCGCCGACCGTATGCGCGGCACCGCCCAGGGCCTGAACAGCGTCGCTGATGAGACCAACCGGCAGTCCGAAGCGGTGGCCAGTGCCGCCGAACAGGCCGCCGAGAATGTGAACACAGTCGCCGCCGCCGCCGAGCAGCTGACGGCATCTATCAACGAAATCTCCCGCCGCGTGGCCGAAAGCGCCACCATCGCCCATGATGCGGTGGCAGAGGCTGAACGGTCGAACAGCACCGTCACCGGTCTGGTCGATGCCGCCCAGCGCATCGGGGAGATTGTGCGCCTGATCGGCGATATCGCCAGCCAGACCAACCTGCTGGCCCTGAACGCCACCATTGAGGCGGCACGGGCGGGCGAGGCCGGCAAGGGCTTCGCGGTGGTCGCATCCGAGGTGAAGGCGCTCGCCACCCAGACGGCCAAGGCGACGGAGGAGATCGGCAGCCAGATCGCCACCATGCAATCAGCCGCCGGCAATGCCGCCAATGCCATCCGCGGCGTGGGCGGCACCATCGACAAGATCAGCGGCATCGTCTCCACCATTGCCACCGCCGTGGAGGAACAGGGGGCGGCCACGCGCGAGATTGCCAGTTCCGTGGCCCAGGCCGCCACCGGCACCCAGAATGTGAGCACCACCATCGGCGAGGTGACGCGCGCCGCCGCCGAAACCGGCAGCATGGCCGGCGACGTGCTGAACGCCGCCAATGATCTGGTCGGTGAAAGTGCGGCCCTCAACCGGCAGGTGGCGCAGTTCGTGGCCAAGGTCCGGGCGGGATAATTGCGCGCACTGATCAGGGGTATGCCATGATCCGCCGCCTGCTGCTTGTCGCTGCCCTGATGCTGCCGCTGCCCGCCGGGGCGGCACCGCAACCGCATCAGGTCAGCGCCGCCAACGCCCAGGTGGGATTTTCCATCCGCTACCTGCTGGTGGCCCGCGCCACCGGTCGGTTCACGGATATCGCGGGCAGTTTCAGCTTTGATCCCGCCACCGACGAGGTCGGGGCCATTGACGTGACCATCGGCACCGGGAGCGTCGATACGGGCAGTCCGGGGCGCGACCGTGACCTTCAGGGCGATGATTTCTTCGCCACCGCCCGTTATCCGACCATGCGCTTCATTGGCCATACCGCCACACGGACGGGCCCGCATAGCGGCCGGGTGGCGGGCGACCTGACCCTGCGCGGCATCACAAGGCCCGTCGATCTGGACGTCACCCTGGGCGATCACCGCGCGATGGCGGTGACCCGCATCAAGCGCAGCGATTTCGGCATGCGGCCGGGCCTTGCCAGCCTGTTCATCGCTGACAAGGTGGATATCCGGATTGAGATCAGGGACCTGCCCGCCGGAACAGGTCCAGCAAGCGGCGGGCTGCCGCCCCCGGCGTGACGCTGCTGCTGGCGGCGGCGCGTTCCAGGCCGGACAGTTCGGCACGCACCGCTGGATCGGCCTGAAAGGCACTGATCAGGCTTTCGCGGATTTCGTTCCACATCCAGGCCTGCGCCTGCTCGGCCCGCCGCCGCCCGATAGAGCCATCATCGCCCAGGATGCGGCGATACTCGCCGATCCCGTCCCACACATTGTCGATGCCCCGGTTGTTCAGGGCCGAACAGGACAGGATCGGCACCTGCCAGTTGGCATTGGCGGGCCGCAGCAGCGACAGGGCGTGGCGATATTCGGCCACGGCATGGCGGGCGGCATTGGCCAGATCGCCATCGGCCTTGTTCACGACAATCATGTCGGCCAGTTCGACAATACCCTTCTTGATGCCCTGCAGCTCATCCCCGCCCGCTGGCGGCAGCAGCAGCAAGAACAGGTCAACCATGTCGGCCACCGCCGTTTCCGACTGCCCCACCCCCACCGTCTCCACGATCACCACGTCAAAACCGGCGGCCTCCACCAGCAGCATCGCTTCGCGGGTGCGCCGTGCCACCCCGCCCAGGGTGGCACCTGCGGGCGACGGGCGGATGAAGGCGCGGGCATCACGCGACAGCAACTCCATACGGGTTTTGTCGCCCAGGATGGAACCGCCGGTCCGCTGGCTGGTCGGGTCGATGGCCAGCACCGCTACCTTGTGCCCCTGCCCGATGACATGCAGGCCGAACGCCTCGATGAACGTAGACTTGCCGACACCGGGCACCCCGGAAATACCGATCCGCACGCCCTTGCCGGTATGCGGCAGCAAGGTTGCCAGCAAGGTCTCTGCCTGTTCGCGGTGATCGGGCCGGGTGCTTTCCACCAGCGTGATGGCCTGTGCCAGGGCGCGACGGTCGCCGCTGCGGATACGCTCGGCAAGGTCGGCGATGGGCATGGGCAGGGCTCCAGGCGGCAACGGGGCCGGCACTGTGGAACAGGTGAGCGGTCTAGTCAAATCGCCAGGGGACGGGTGCCGTTTCTACGCCTTTGGTGTGTGACCATCGGCAGCGCTTTGCAAGCCGCGGGAATCCGTGTGATTCTAGGCGTAGCCACCATTCCACCCACACCCCGCCCACAAGAAATCCACGCATCTACCCCCAGGATTATCCCCAGGACCGCGCCCATGACCGCCACCGTCCAGATCAGCCACAGCCCGGCCCGCCCCCTCGCGGCCTTGCCGCCGCTGCGCCGCTGGCTGACCCGGCTGTTCCGCCGCCATCCGCAGACCTATCCGCCGCTGGCCGGTGTTTCGGCAGTGGTGAATGAACAGGCCTTGGCCGTGACGGAGGTGAACAGTGCCGGCATGTGCGTGGTGGGCTATCGCGGCCTGCTGAACCCGCAGGACCGATTCAGCTTCATCCTCAGTCTGGACAGCATCGACATTGCTGGCGACGCGGTGGTGGCCTGGCGCCGCCATGGCGGCCTGGGCGTCGCCTTCTATGACCTGTCGGGGGCGGAGCGGGAACGGTTGGGAGACTGGCTGGGCCGTCGCAGCGTGGATTAGAGCTGTTTCCGGCTGACCGGAAACAGCTCCGGCGGCGACTGCCAGCCCGGCGCTCATGCGGCGAAAGCCCAGGCTGCGGATGCAGCGCCGGCGATTAAGGGACACGAAAAAGTTAGAGCGTATTTCCGGTCAGCGGAAATACGCTCTAGGCGCAGGCCGGTTCACCCCTGATAGGGCCGCTTGCCCCCGCGCGGGTCTTCCACGATCCAGTCGCCATCGCCCACGGGGGTCAGATAGCTGTCGGTCAGTGGCACCTTGCCGTGCCCGCCAGGAATATCCAGGATATAGGTGGGCTGGCACAGACCCGACACGTCGCCACGCAGGGCCTTGGTCAGGGCGCGGCCCTCCGCGACACTGGTGCGGAAATGGCTGGTGCCTTTGGCCAGATCGCCATGATTCAGGTGATAGGGCTTGATGCGATTGCTGACCATGGTGCGGAAGGTGCGGGTCAGGGTCTCCACATCATCATTCACGCCGCGCATCAGCACGCTTTGCCCCAGCATGGGGATACCGCCATCCACCAGCCGGGCGATGGCGGCCCGTCCTTCTTCCCCGAACTCCCGCCAGTGATTGGCATGCAGGACTACCCAGGTGGGGATGCGCGGCCCCCTCAAGGCGGCCACCATATCGGCATCGACGCGCGCCGGGTCCACCACGGGCACGCGGGTATGAATGCGGACCAGCCCCAGATGCGGAATCTCGTTCAGCCGCCCGATAATCTCCGCCATGCGCCGGGGCGACAGGATCATGGGATCGCCACCCGTCAGGATGACCTCCCAGATCGCTGGATTGCCCGCGATATAGGCGATGGCGGCGTCCAGTTCTTCCGCGTTCAGCGCGTCCGACCCCGGCCCCACCATCTCCCGGCGAAAGCAGAAGCGGCAATAGACCGGGCAGGCATGGACGGGTTTCAGCAGCACCCGGTCCCTGTAGCGATGGACGATGCCTTTCACGGGCGTGAAAGGATCATCCCCGATGGGATCGGCCAGTTCCTCTTGCCTGATATCCAGCTCCCGCGCGTCGGGCAGGAACTGACGCCCTATGGGATCGTTCGGATCCGTCGGGTCGATCAGGTCCACCATGGCGGGCGTCACGGCCACCGCAAACTGGGCCGCCACCTGTTCCAGCAGGGGCAGGTCGGCGGCAGCGACCAGACCGTGATCGGCCAGATCGCGGACATGGCGAAGGGTTCTCGGACGGGGGGCGGGATCGCGGGGCATGGTGGCCTCTATGGGGGCCAAGCATGGCGCGCCTGTCAAGCTGCGGGCCGGCTTTCCTGCCATGCTGCCCCTCTGATACTGAGGTCAGGAAATCTTGACGTCAGTATCCGCGCCGACTGGCGCGGCGGCACGAAAGGGGCGATACAGCGCGGGTCCCGTACAGGGCGTTTCAGCACCCGCGCTTGCGGTCGCAGTTGGCCTTGGATGGCTTGGCCGCCTGGGGCGCGGTGGAGACCAGACCGATACCGTCAACAGCCTGATCGCCGCCGGCCTCGAACCGATCCTGAAGGCTGGCCATCACGCCCTTGAAACGCGCGAGCTCCTTGCCCTCCAGGTTACGGCCCGTGGGGACAGCCACCGACAGCGGATTGACCTGCTGCCCGTTCTTCACGATCTCATAATGCAGATGGGCGCCGGTGGAACGACCGGTGGTACCGACATAGCCGATGACATCGCCCTGGGCGACACGCGCACCCTTGCGCATGCCGGCTCCGAATCGCGACATGTGGGCATAGGCGGTGGAAATCTCGCCATTGTGCCGGATGCGGATATAGTTGCCATAGGCACCCTTGGGCCCCACCTCATCCACGACACCGGCACCGGCTGAATAGATCGGCGTGCCAGTGGGGGCCGCGAAATCCACACCCTTATGCATCTTGGAATAGCCCAGCACCGGGTGACGGCGCATGCCGAAGCCAGACGACAGGCGGGCGCCGTCGATGGGCGTCTTCAGCAGGGCCTTGCGAATCGATGAACCCTTCGCATTGAAGAACTCCGCGATGCCCTGGCTGTCCTCATAGCGGTAAATGGCCTGTTCCTTGCCCGACAAGGTCAGCGAGGCATACAGGATATTGCCATTGCCGCCGGCAACGACCTCACCATCTTCGGTCACCACCTGTTCATACAGGATCTCGAACCGGTCACCCGGCTGAATGTCGCGTTGGAAGTCGACATCATAGGAGTAATTGCGGATCAGCTCGGTCAGCACATTCATCGGAACGCCGGCGGCGCGACCTGATTCGAACAGGGAGGAGCGGATTTCCCCCTGCGCGGCGACGGCGCGGCGGCCCAGCTTCTTGGCCGTCTCGGCAGCCTGGAAGCGCACGCCATTGAAACTGACGGACACGGAGCGCTCAACAGCGGGCTGGAACGCGAAACCGACGAATCGGTCTTCCTCGCCGGTGCGGTCGAACATCACCTCCACCGGCTGGCCCTGTTTCATGCGGCGGGGATCGTAAACGGCCTTCAGGGCGGTGATGGCTTCCTGCGCGTGGGGCTGCGGCACGTCGGCCTCCAGCAGCACCTGCATCAGCGTATCGCCCCGGCCCAGATTGACCAGGCGACGTTCAACGGGGTCGGCGGCCTTCTCGACATCGCCCCAGGCATCAGAAGCGGCGGAGGCGCCTTGCTGGGCATCCAGTGAGGCAAGGGCAGGGGCGGCTTCCAGCGCCGCAGGGGACGTGGACAGGCTGGTGGAGTGAAGGAAGGCGGCAGTCCCGGCGCCCCCAAGGGCGGCAAGGGCAATGGTCGCAATCGCAAAACGCTTCATCAGCACTGACGAACCTCCATCCCCACGCTCCTCCTGGCTTCTGACCGATTGGCTGCCGCGCTATGAGCCCGGCGGATGTTCGCGAAAGTGACGGTCCCGACACAGTCAATGACGCTCTTCATTCGAAGGATGCGTTTGCCGCAGCGGACCCGTGCTTCCCGCACCGATGTGCTTGGCATAATCCCCATCCGGGGGGTGGAATGCGAGCAAAAAGACATAGGCCGGCGAAAAAAACGTCGCCCTCAAGCTCCCTTTTGGGGCTTGACGCCTGTACAGGCGCGGATGGGACCCATGCCATACCGCATAGATGTTTACGCCTATATAATTAAGATCGCGCGCGCGTGACGCGCGACCGCGCAGTCCTTTCACTTTTTTTGAAAATAGACCTTGCCAAGCCGGTGCTGCCTGTCCTATATCCCGGCTCCCGCTTGGGCCGGTGCTTTTGGGTTCTGAGACGAGCGGGGTTTGGATGGTGGTTTTGGCCAGTATCTGAAGGTTCTTTAGCTGGTTTTCCGGCTGGACAAGTTAACAAGAAGTTGATCATCGAGGATTGGTGATTGTTAAGCGGTCTTTAACGACTGTGAGATGATTGTTGGTCTGGTTGGTTGCTTGGGATGTTGATTTTCGATGCTGGTGACGGCGGTGAAAAGAAACTGAAAAAAGTGATTGACACGGATCGGCGGGGTGTTTAGAAAGCGCCTCACCGACGCGCCGGACACGCTCTGGCGGCGATGGTTGACTGATCTCTGATTTTGGGGTTGACGGCGTAAGCCGGAA
>CALRNG020000124.1:0-8812 GCA_943369495.1 Rhizobium sp. Q54 | reverse complement strand
ATCAGGAACCGGCCCATGCCCAGCGCACGCGCCGCCTCCAGCTGTCCCTTGGGCACGGCCTTTACCGCACCCCGGATCACCTCTGCCGCATAGGCGGCAGAGACGATGCCCACGGCGGCAACACCCACCGCGAAGGCGGACAGTTCCACCCGTCCGCCATAGCCGAACAGGCCGGCCACCCAACTGATCAGGCCCGACCCGCCAAAGAACAGCAGCCAGATGACCAGCAGGGCCGGCACGCCACGCACGACGGTCGTATAGGCCGCCGCCAGCCAGCGCACGGGTGCCGGGCCCGCCAGTTTGGCGGCGGCCACGCCCGATCCCGCCAGAATGCCGATCAGATAGGCCAGGATGGCGACCGCCAGGGTCATGCCGGCACCCCGGGCAATCTCGTCACCCCATCCGTCACTGCCAAAACGCAGTAGGTCAAGCATGGCGGCATCCGTTGCGGCTGGTCACGGGGCTCATTCCTCCACGGCGGCGATGAAATTCTCGGCGAATTTCCGCCATGTGCGATGGGTCAGGATGAAGTCAGACCCGGCGGCACCCCGCCTCTTTGCCTCATCGCGGTCCTGATAGGCCTCTTCCATGCGGGCCACCAGCTCCTCCACCGAGGATTCGCCCCAGAGCGTGCGGCCGCCGGTCGTGTTCGGCACCGGCTTCTGATCGGCCAGCATGTAGCAGCGGCCGGGCGCCACCAGATCGAGATGTCCGGTATTGACCGACAGGACGACAGGCAGGCCGCAGGCCATGGCCTCCATCGCCACCAGATTGGTCCCCGCCTCGCAGCGGTTGGGGAAGACGGCGAGATCGCATTCCCACATCAGCGGTGCCAGCTGTGCCCGGGGCAGGAAGGGGATGTTGTGGAACGAGCCGGGGACCAGCCCGTTCTCAACGCACCAGCGCTCCAGATCAATCGCCTCACCCGTGATGACCGGCGGGGAGGGGGCCAGCTTGCTCTCCGCCATGTCCATGGCCAGTTGCGGCCACAGATTGTTCCACAGCGTCACCAGCAGCGCGTCTGGATGCCGCTCATGGAAAATGCGGAAGGCCTGCAGGACGATATCCTGTCCCTTGCGGTATTCCAGCTTGCCGCCGGAAAACACCACGAACCGGTCGCCAAACCGGCCTGTGCGGGGCCCGGGATGCAGGTCGGTGGGATCGACACCCTGCAGGGCCAGACGCGCATCACGTACACCCGCCTGTTTCAACAGCTGCACCATATAGGTGGAATGGCTGATGATCCGGTCATAACCATTGCCGCGCTGTACGGCGGCGGCATCCAGCACCGCCCCCTCGCCGGGCAGCACGCCAATATTGCGGTCGCCGGTGACGATGGTGTCTTCCAGCGACGGCGTCATATCCCGGCTCAGCGCCAGAAGTGCAGTATAGCCCGACAACCGGACACGCGGCGTCGTCTGCTGTGCCACCAGCGCCCGAACCCTGTCCGACAGCGTCACGCAGGGCTGCAGGCGCGCCAGATTCTCCGGCTGCAAGGTGGACAGCCGGGGTTCCAGAAGCAGAATCGGCACATGCCCGTTATCAATCAGGTAGAGGGATGTGTGAAGGCCGACCAGCCCCCAGCCATGCGCCTCCGTCACCCCCCAATTGATGATGATGGGCTGCTTCAGATCAAGCGCCATTCCCGACACTCCCGGCCTGTGACACCCAGATGGGCGTCCGGCATCAACAGTATGACTTTTCCTCAACGATGCTGGCGCCCAGCAGGTCGTTGATCTTGCGCTTCACCATGGCCCGGCGGTCATTGGTGAAATAGACGGCGCGGGCCAGACGGATGAAATCGGCCCCGAAATCGCTTCGCTTCTCGCAGATGCGGATATCGTCCTCGATAACCCACAGCTCCTCATTGATGGCTTTCAGCTCCGTCCGCAGCGCGTCCAGTTCGGCCGATGGCGGGATTTCGGCCTTGGCCGTCGCCTCCAGCACCTCATATTCGTGCCGGACATTCTTCAGCTTGGCGGGGTCGCTGATGCGGGCCAGCTTGACCTCCAGGATCGTGATCTTGTCGATCAACTCACCTTCGCCGACTTCAACCTTGATCGTCATCGTGTCTGTGTCCGTTTTCTGAAATCATATCACCGGTCAAAATTCTTGACTGGTGATATCCGCGCCGACTGGCGCGGCGGCGACCCAAGCCGCTGGTATTACGGCATTGAGCTGTCAAAGCCGAACCATTGCACCGAAAGGTTCTTCATGGTGCCGTCGGCCTTCATCTCGGCGATGGCCTTGTTCAAGGCGGCCAGCAGCTCCGTGCGGTTCTTGGAGATGGCGATGCCCTGACCGCGCCCAAACAGGCCGCCATCGAAACCGGGGCCGAAATAGCTGAAATCCTTGCCCTCAGGGCGCTGCAGGAAGGCGTTCCAGGTGATGGCATCGGCCAGCCCCACCTCCACGCGGCCCGTCTGCAGGTCCAGCGCCAGGTTCTCCTGCGTGTCGTAGCGGCGGATATCCACCACATCGGCCAGATATTTATCGACGAAATTGGCGTGGATGGTGCTGGTCTGCACGCCCAGGACCTTGCCCTTCAGCAGGCCCTTGATCTTGTCGATGGCGGCCTGTTCCTCAAGCGTGATCTCCGTCAGGTCGATGCGCTCGATCCCGTAATCAATATCCTGCAACGGGTTGGCGTTGGCCGACACCAGATAGGCGGGCGTGGTCGTGTAGCCGCTGGAGAAATCGACGGCGGCCATACGTTCGTCCGTGATGGACATGCCGGCGACGATGGCGTCGAAATGGCCGGCCTGCAATGCCGGGATCATGCCGTCCCAGGCCTGTGCCTGGAACTTGCACTCGGTCCCCATGCGCTTGCAGATATCCTTCATCATGTCGATCTCAAACCCGACCAGATTTCCGGACGCATCGACCATGTTGTAGGGCGGGTAGGCGCCTTCCGTGGCGACCCGCAGCGGGTTGGGGAGGCCGCCGGGGCCGGAGGCCGCCTGCTTGGCCTCCTCCTTGCCGCAGCCCGAAAGCGCCATCACACCGGCCAGCGCCAGTGCCGCCATCAGCTTCTTCATACCATCAACTCCCCCAGATACGCGGACCATGGCCGGATTTCCCGGCTCGATACCTTAACGATGGATTGCCTGTTACCTACCGCTGCCCCTCACGGGACAGGAACTGCCGGCAGCGTTCCGATGTCGGGTTGCCGAAAACCTCTGCCGGTGTCCCCTGCTCCTCGATCCGGCCCTGGTGCAGGAAGACGACCTTGTGCGACACCTCCCGCGCAAACGCCATTTCATGGGTGACGATCAGCATCGTCGCCCCTTCCAGCGCCAGATCGCGGATGACCTTCAGCACCTCGCCCACCAGTTCGGGGTCAAGGGCGCTGGTCGGTTCATCGAACAGCATGACCTTGGGTTCCATGGCCAGCATGCGGGCGATGGCCGCGCGCTGCTGCTGCCCGCCCGACATCTGCGAGGGATAGGCATCGCGCTTGGCTGACAGCCCGACCTTGGCCAGCAGGGCTTCTGCCTTGGCGATGGCTTGGTCCTTGGGCTGTTTCAGCACATGGACCGGTGCCTCGATGATGTTTTCCAGGACCGTCATGTGGGTCCAGAGATTGAAGCTCTGGAACACCATGCCGCAGCGCTGCCGGATACGTTCCACCTGTCGCCCGTCGGCGGGCATGGCGCCGTGGCGGCCGCGCTTCATGGCGATCTGTTCGCCGCCGATGCGGACCACGCCTTCGTCCGGAATCTCCAGCAGGTTGATGCAGCGCAGCAGCGTGCTTTTGCCCGACCCGGACGACCCGATCAGGGCCACCACCTCGCCCTCATGGGCGTTCAGCGACACGCCTTTCAGCACCTCATTATCGCCGAAGCGCTTATGCAGCGCCTCCACCTCGACAGCGGGGACTGGACCGGAAACGATGGGGGCAGGCGGCATCGGTATCCATTAAGAGCAATTAAGGATTTCGTGCCAAGCTACCCCGCCAGGGCATGGCCGCGAAAGGGGAAATCCTGGGTTTCGGCGCCGCCATGGATTTGGGCGCGGCTGCTTGCCCGCGACCATGCTATCTCTTGCACAGCAAGTGCGCAGTCTGACCGGAAACGACCCTCTCATGAGCCAAGGCATTCAGCCCAGCCCGAATCGCAGTACGCATTTCCTGTTCGAGCACAAGGTGTTCACGGTCGAGGGCTGTCGCTTCGTCTGGTCGAAATCCGCCGAAGAGCCGGTGATGCGCTTTGCGCTGGGCAAGGTCCAGGCGGAAGTGGCGCTGGACAAGATCTGCACCGAATTCAAGATCGACCCGAAAAGCTTCGACGGGCAGCTGATCGATATGGTGGCCAAGGGGCTGAAATATGTCCGCGAAATCCGGCCGGGCGATACGATCCCCAACGAACTGATCGACGGTTCCGCCTCCTGGCGCGTCGATGACCGTCACTTCCTCATCGCCAAGGGGCGCTTGACGGTGCAGATGGTCACCTGGCTGACAGGCGGCGAGACCGTGGTGTCCAGCCCCGAACAGCTTGAACAGGTGGTGGAGGACCCCAGCACCAAGGCCCGCGTCCGCGAGGCGTTCAAGATGATCGCCAACAAGCTCTCGATCACCGGCAATGCCGAGGAGCAGGTGGAAACCCGCATCGACGCACTGGCCAAGGAGCTTTCCTATATCGAGGCGTTGCGGGAGAGATCAACCAAGCTGGGCAAGGTCCGGGTCGGGCTGGAGGATGCGCACCGCATCTATAAGAACGAGCGTAATCTGAAGGAAGAGATCGTGCGCATGCAGACCCTGTCGCTGCCGCCGATCACCGATCTTGAAGCACGATTCGCCCAGGTCGACGCGCAGACCGGCGAAATCCTGTCGATGCTGGCCAAGTTCGACAAGAACATCTCCTATATCCGCGAAATGCGCGACGATCTGCACCAGACCATGCTGCCCTGGGACGAGGTGCTGGAGGATTGGGAAGGCACCACCACTGAGAAAAGCCAGGCGTTCGAGGCGGTGCTGAAAAAGACCTATCAGTTCCTGGCCCGCAACTATTCCCAGGCCAAGCATTGGCGACTGGCGGCCCGCCGGGCGCCGTGAGTCGGCGCACGGTGGCCGATGCCGCTGGCATCATACCAAGCCGCCGGACGGCGGCGCCCGGCGCATGAGGGAGATTGCTATCAATGTGCTGTCGGCTGCTCCGGCACCACATAGCGGAAGCTGATGCTTTTCGCCTGGGTGCCCTGGTTCTCAGGTCGGCGCGACTCGAACTTGGTTGATTGGTTGGGGAACAGGCGGCGCACGGGCGGCACGATGCGCCAGGCGTAAAGCTCCTTGCCATCCTCCCCGATCGCCACGGCCTGGATATCGGGTACGTCACGCTGACTATCGGACGTGTTGGCGATTTCCCCCGACACGAACAGCATATTGATGCCTTCGATATCCCGGATTTCCACCTTGGTGCTCTTGGGATCACCCGGTTCCGACAGGCCCGTGCCCGGCAATTCGGCCAGCCCCGCCATTTCATACAGGGGGAAGGCGGCGGGCCAGGCCTGGATCACCGCATCCTTGCCATAGAACAGCCCCGACCCGATGCCGGCGATGACAAGCGCCAGTCCGGCCCAGGCGGCCATGGCGGCGCGGCGGGCCTTTACCTGTCCGGGCAGGGCCGGCAGGTTGCTGCCCTTGGGCAGGGGGCGTGGCCGGAAGGGCCGGGCCAGCCCCATATCATCGGCGTCGCCGTCGAATCGCTTGGCATCGAACCCATCGCCTCCCACATCACCGCCCAGATCGCCAAACCCGGACAGATCATCGCCGGGCGGATCATCGAACAGGTTGCCGCGCGGTTCCTCCATCGGGGGAGGCGGCGGCGGTGGCGGCGGGGAGACAGCGTTGCGGGCCGCCGGGCGTGTGGCCGGGCTACCGCCCCCCGCACCGGGCCGTTCCACCACGGCCAGCGGTGCCGGCGCCGGTGCTGCCGACCGCTGTGCGGGGGCGGGACGCGGGGCCGGAGCGGGGCGTGGGGCTGGGGCTGGGCGCGACGGGGGCGGTGGTGGGGCCAGCGCCATGCTTGGTTCGGCGAACCAGATATGGCTGCACTGGCCGCATTTCACCTTGCGGCCCGCACCCAGAAGACGCCCGTCAAGCATGAAGCGTTTTGCGCAGGACGGACAGGACAGGATCATCGGGTCAAGGCGCCGGGGTGCGGGGTGGGTCGAAAATCGGAACACGGGGATGGCCATGCCGCCCGCGCCAATCTCTTATAGGCGGGCGCGGGCTTCCTGTGCAAGGACGGGGGCGGAAAGAACCGCTACCTCCGTCGGACGGGGTCTGCCGGCTTTACCTTGCTGCCCGCCCATGCCATTCCTGTCGCTGACCGACGGGCCGGCATGACCGGCCGCCCACAGCCGGAACAGGGACCGATGCGCCGCCGCGCCCATTTCGACATACCGCTGAGCCAGGATGCCACGGGACGTTTCCTGCCCTGGATCATCGCGCTGATGGTCTATCTGGCGGCGCTGGCGCTGGCTGTGTCACTGATCCTGTCAGGTCTGGCGCGACGCTGGGACAGCGAACTGACGGCGGGCATGACGGTGCAGGTGGCGCCCACGGGCACCGCCAACGCCCGCGAACTGGATGAACGGGTGCGCAAGGTGATGGACGCACTGTCGGCCAGCGCCTTCGTCGCGACCGCCAGCCGCCTGTCGGATGCCGATGCCCGGGCCCTTGTCGAACCCTGGCTGGGCCAGGGGGCGCTGGTGTCGGAACTGCCGCTGCCGGTGCTGATCGATGTGCGTCTGACCGACGGGGCCGATATCACCGATCTGGCCGAACAGCTTAACCGTGCTGCCCCCCATGTGACGGTGGAGGACCCGGCCCGCTGGCTGGGCGATCTGCGCCGGCTGGCCCGCACGGTTCAGGCCGTGTCGGTCGGCATCATCGCGCTGATCGGCGGGGCGGGCATCATCTCCATCATCTTTGCCGCGTCCTCCGGATTCGCGGTGCACCGGCAGGAGGTGGAACTGCTGCATGTCATGGGCGCTACCGACGGCTATGTCGCGGGGCAATTTCAGACGCATATGCTGCGTCAGGCCCTGCTGGGCGGCGGGGCCGGGTTCGCGCTGGCGCTGGTCACGCTCTGGGGCCTGGAACAGGCGGGGCAGGGGCTGGGGGCCTCTCTGCTGCCCGACATGGCCTTGTCCATGCGGGATTGGGTCTGGCTGCCGGTTGTGCCGGTGGTGGCGGCGTTGCTGGCGGCCCTGACGGCGCGGCTGACGGTCATGCGTGCGCTGGGCCGGCTGCCGTGAGTGGGCATCCAACATCCCGACAGCTGCGCCGGCTGGTGCTGCTGGTGGCCCTGCTGGCGGCGGGCTGGGCCGTCGGTCTGTTCCTGTTCGCAGCCGCCCTGCCTCGGCAGGCCCCCGATGACAATGCCCGCACCGACGGTATCGTGGTGCTGACCGGCGGCAGTGAACGGCTGTCGGTCGGTTTCGACCTGCTGCGCGCCGGCCGTGCCCGCAAGCTGTTCATCTCCGGCGTTTATCGCGGGGTGGAGGTGCGGGAGCTCCTGGCCCTGTCCTCCAAATCGGGTAACGATCTGGAATGCTGCGTGCAGCTTGGCTATGACGCCGACGATACGGAGGGCAATGCCATCGAGACGGCGCGCTGGATGGAAGAGGAAGGCTTCACCAGCCTGCGGGTGGTGACCGCCAACTATCACATGCCGCGCAGTCTGGTGGAGTTTCGCCGCGCCCTGCCCGGCGTCACCCTGGTTCCACACCCGGTTACGCCGCAGAAGGTGCGCCTGGACGGGTGGTGGAGCTGGCCCGGCACGGCGGAGCTGATCATCAGCGAGTATAACAAGTATCTGCTGGCCCTGATCCGCGCCGCCCTGACGACCCCGCGCCCGGCGGTCTGATCCGTCGGTACCGGGTCTGGACAGGGCGGGGCCCTTCCGGTTAAGTGCAGGCGCCCGCCGATTTTCCGGACCAGATGCGCATGATTTTCCTCCGCTCTCTGCTGTTCAACATCCTGTTCTTTGCCTGGACGGCGGTCTATTGCACCGCGATCTTCTGGACGCTGCTGTTCCCCCGGTCGGTCCTGATCGCCGCCATCCGCTTCTATATGCGCAGCCTTTGCTTCCTGGAACGCCACGTGATCGGTCTTCACTATGTGGTGAAGGGGGGCGAGAACCTGCCGACGGATGGCGCCTATCTGGTGGGGGCCAAGCACCAGTCGATGTGGGAGACGATGAAACTCCACCTCATCTTCCGCGATCCGGCCATCGTGCTGAAGCATGAGCTGATCCATATCCCGCTCTGGGGCTGGTTCGCCTGGCGGGCCCGCATGATCCCGGTGAAGCGCGGCAAGCGGGGGGCGGCCATCGCCTCCCTGGTCCGGGGTGCCAAGGAGATGAAGGCGATGGGGCGGGAGATCGTGATCTTCCCGCAGGGCACGCGCGTGGCCGTGGGCGAATACCGTCCCTACAAGGTGGGCATTGCTGTTCTGTACAATGAACTGAATGTGCCGCTGGTGCCCATGGCCGTGAATTCCGGTGTCTTCTGGGGCCGCAAGACCTTCCTGAAACGGTCAGGCCTGATCACCATCGAATTCCTGCCGCCGATTCCGCCGGGCCTGCCCAAGGATGTGGCCCTGTTCGAACTGGAGGCGCGGCTGGAAAGCGCCAGCAACCGGCTGGCGGTGGCGGTGGGTGGGCCGGCAACCCTGAACCCCCGCACCGCGGACCCCGGCAATGCCAGCGCCATCCCGGCAGAGACCGAAGGCTGAAACGACAAACGCCCTGCAGATGCGGGGCGTTTTGGATCTAATACCAAGAGCCATGGAGCATGACTCTTGGTA
>CALRNG020000123.1:0-8852 GCA_943369495.1 Rhizobium sp. Q54 | reverse complement strand
TATAGGTTCTTGGCGGGGACCAGGCTGCTGGTCACCAGCGTGCCCACCGACTTGCGGCCATGGATGACGGTGTCGCCCACCTGGATATGCTGCAACCGGCTGGTCAGCGGGCCGTTCGGCACCTTGATCGACAGGAATTCCAGATGCTCGGTATAGTTGGGCGACACGATGGAATAGGCGCGGGTCAGCGGCTTGCCATCGACCATCAACCCGATCATCACGAAATGGCCGTTTTCAAAGCGGAAGGCGGGCTCGCGTTCGCAGGTGAAGCTGAACAGCGTGTCGGTCCAGTGATGGACGGACAGCACCTTGCTTTCGATGAACGCGCTCATATCCAACTTCCTTCGTCACAGGTAACCGGGGCAGAGTCCCGGCCATGATTCCGCATTGCCACGACAGCTAATGTACATAGGCCGGGCGTTCAACCGGGTATTTCACACCCGCCTGCCCCATCGGCGCATGGCTGCTGTGTATACCCCCTATAAGTGCTCTTAACACCTACTTTACCTCTGATCTCATGTCATTGATAAACATCAAAATTTTTCCTCAGGATTAATCCCTATATTTAACCTAGGAATATTGGAGAAATAATATTTCACCTCGACACGCCGTAAAAACGGGATCAAATCTCCGTCATTCCGCAGGTGCGGTAGGAGTGGAGCTGAACAATGGCTTTGCGTGGATTTCCGGTGTCACTGCCTTTGGAAGGGCAGAAGGTTCTGGTGGTTGGCGGTGGTGAACTGGCTCTGCGCAAGGCGCGGCTGGTCGCCAAGGCCGGCTGCCGCCTGACCATTATCGCAGAGGAAATCCATCCCGACCTCGCCAAACTGGCCGATAGGGTGATTGATCGGGATTTCACACCAAATGATGTGGAAGATCACCGAATCATCTTCGCCGCCACCGATATTGAAGAGATCGACCGCGCCGTCGCCGATGCCGCGAACAAGGCCGGCATCCTGGTCAACGTCCCGGACAAGCCGGCCTTGTCCAGCTTCATCATGCCGGCCATCATCGACCGCGAACCGATTACCATCGCCATCTCGTCCGGCGGTGCCAGCCCGGTCCTGGTGCGCCGTCTGCGTGAACGGCTGGAAGCAGCATTGGAGCCCGGTCTGGGCCGGTTGACGAGCCTGCTGGACAGTTTCCGCACCGCCGTGAAGGCCACGCGCGACAATGAGACGGCCCGCCGCCGTTTCTGGGAGGCGGTGATCGACGGCCCCGTGGCCCGCGACTTCCTGGCAGGCCGCGAACAGGCGGCGCGCGACGGCCTGATGGCCGCCGTCAATAATCCCGCCTATGGGCAGGCCAGGACCGGCACCGTCGCCCTGGTCGGCGCCGGTCCTGGCGACCCCGACCTGCTGACCCTGCGGGCGCTGCGCGTTTTGCAGGATGCCGATGTGGTCGTGCATGACAAGCTGGTGGATGAGCGGATCATGGATTACGTCCGCCGCGACGCCCGCCGCGTCTATGTCGGCAAGTCGAAGTCCCACCACACGATGAGCCAGGAGGCCATCAACCAGCTGCTGGTGGCCGAGGCCAAGGCCGGTCACCGTGTGGTTCGACTGAAGGGCGGCGACCCGTTCCTGTTCGGGCGGGGTGGGGAGGAGATGCAGGCCCTGCGCGCCGCCAATATCCCCGTGGAAATCGTCCCCGGCATCACGGCGGCACTCGGCTGCGGTGCCTCCACCACCATCCCCATCACCCACCGCGACCATGCCGCCGGCGTCACCTTCGTGACCGGCCATGGCAAGGATGGGGAACCGGATCTGGACTGGCAGGCGCTGGCCCGCCTGCGCCACACGCTGGTCGTCTATATGGGTCTGTCGGCGGCGGAGATTATCGCCCGCCGCCTGACCGAGGCCGGGATGCCGGCCGACACCCCCGCCGCCCTGATCGAAAAGGGCACGCGGCCGGATCAGAAGCTGATTACCGGCACGCTGGCCACCCTGGCGCCGCTGGCGGCGGCGCACGGGCTGGTGGGGCCGGCGATCATCATCATCGGCGATGTCGTCCGTCTGGCCGACCCCGCCCTTATCACCACGCTGGTGCCCGATCACCTGCGCGAAGCCGTTTGAGACAGGGAAGTCCGAAGAGATGTTGGTCAAAGCCAAGGGAACCCAGCAATCCGTCGCCGCCAGCCGTCTTCTGGACGGGGAGGCCGTCTGGCTGGGTGCCGGCAACATTTGGGTGGAGGATGTGGCGCTGGCCGCCATATTCGACGGCGCCGACGCTATTGCCGAGGCGCTCTCCTTCGCCAAGGCCGAGGAAAAGCGGCAGACCGTGGTCGATGTCTATCCGCTGGATGTGGAACTCACCGACCAGGGCACCCGCCCCACGCATCTGCGTGAGCGTCTGAAGGGCATCGGCCCCACTGTGCGCCGCGACCTGGGCAAACAGGCCCGCCAGCCCGCCGCCTGACCCCACCCGAATGACAGAGAAGACAGGCCCGACCCCCATGCCTGATACGCACGCCCCCACCCTCCGCAGCAATCAGCCGGCCGACGCCCATGCCGCCGTCTATCGCTATGACGAGTTCGACAAGACCTTCATCTTCGAGCGGGTGGAGCAGTTCCGCGCCCAGGTGGAGCGTCGCATCAAGGGCGAAATCACGGAGGAGGAGTTCAAGCCCATCCGGCTGATGAACGGCCTCTATCTTCAGCTCCACGCCTATATGCTGCGCGTCGCCGTGCCCTACGGCATGCTGTCTTCCACGCAGGTCCGCCGTCTGGCCCGCATCGCGCGGGTTTATGACAAGGGCTATGGCCATTTCACGACGCGCCAGAATATTCAGTTCAACTGGCCCAAGCTGGAAGATGTGCCCACCATCCTGCGCGAACTGGCCGAAGTGGACATGCACGCCATCCAGACCAGCGGCAACTGCATCCGCAACGTCACCACGGATCAGTTCTGCGGTGCCGCAGCGGATGAGCTGGTGGATCCGCGCGTCTATGCCGAGATATTGCGGCAATGGTCCACCCTGCACCCGGAATTCACCTATCTGCCGCGCAAGTTCAAGATCGCCATCACCGGCAGTCCCAACGATCGCGCCGCCGTGCAGGTCCATGATATCGGCCTGATCGCCAAGCGTGACGAGGTCACGGGCCGCGTCGGCTTCACCGTCTATGTCGGCGGTGGCCAGGGCCGCACGCCCTATCTGGCCGTCAAGGCGCGTGACTTCGTGGCCGTCGAAGAGATCATCGGCTATCTGGAAGCCATCCTGCGCGTCTATAACCAGCTGGGACGCCGCGACAATATCTACAAGGCGCGCATCAAGATCACTGTCAACGAGATGGGGGCCGACAAGTTCATCGGCCTGATCGAAGAGGAATATGCCCGCCTGCCGCGGCAGAAATTCCATGTCGATCCCGCCATCGTGGACGCGATCCAGACCCATTTCGCCCCGCCGCCCTGGGTCGATCTGCCGGCTCTGTCCAACAGCTTCGAGGCCGCCAAGGCTGCCGACCCGGCCTTCGCCCGCTGGACCCGCACCAACCTGACGGCCCACAAGACAAAGGGCTATGCCATCGCCACCATCAGCCTGAAGCCCATCGGCGGCATTCCCGGCGATGCGGAATCCTCGCAGCTGGAAACCGTCGCCGATCTGGCCGACCTCTACAGCTTCGGCGAGGTGCGGGTGACGCATGAGCAGAACCTGGTTCTGGCCCATGTCCGTCATGATGATCTCTACCCGCTGTGGCGGGCGCTGGACGCGGCTGGCCTGGGCACCGCCAATGCTGGCCTGATCTCCGACATCATCGCCTGCCCTGGCCTGGATTACTGCGCGCTGGCCAATACCCGTGCCATCCCGGTGGCCCAGCGTATTGCCGAACGTTTCGCCGATCTGGACCGGCAACATGATCTGGGCGAGCTAAAAATCAAGATCAGCGGCTGCATCAATGCCTGCGGCCATCACCATGTCGGCCATATCGGCATCCTGGGCGTGGACAAGAAGGGCGAGGAGTTCTTCCAGATCCTGCTGGGCGGCGATGCTGGCACCAATGCGGCGCTCGGCGAGATTGTTGGCCCCGGCTTCGATTATGACGGCATCATCGATGCGGTCGAAACGGTGGTGAACACCTTCGTGGCCCTGCGCCAGCCCGGTGAGATTTTCATTCAGACGCTGGCCCGCACCGGCCACGCCCCGTTCAAGGAGGCCCTCTATGCCCGTGCTTGACCGTGGTCTGCCCATCGACGACCGCTGGACCGACCTTGCCGATGATCAGGACATCCCGGCAGAAGGTGCCGTCATCGTCTCCCTGGAACGCTGGCGCACCGACCGCGATGCCCTGACGGCAAGGCGGGATGCCATCGGCGTGCGGCTGAAATCCAACCAGTTGGCGACCGAAATCGCGGATGATCTGGGTTCCCTATCGCTGGTCGCCTTGGAGTTCCCGAAATTCCGCGATGGCCGCGCCTTTTCCGCGGCCCGCGAGCTGCGGGAACGGTTTGATTACAAGGGCGAAATCCGCGCCTTCGGCCATATCATCCCGGACCAATACCTGTTCCTGACCCGCGTGGGTGTGGATACGGTGGTGGTCCCCGCCGACCGTGTCGGCCCCGCCTGGGCGCACGCGCTGAAGGAAATCTCGGTGGCGTTCCAGCCGGCGCTGGGCCGGGAGGAAGGCGTGTCCCTGCTGCGCCGGCACCTGAAAGGCACGGTCCCGGCATGATCACCGATCTTCAGGCCCGCGCCCGCGACCTGAACGCGCGCTACGGTCACCTGACGGGGGTGGACCTGCTCCGTCCCCTGATCGAGACGGAATTCAAGGGGCAACTGGCGCTGGTCTCCTCCTTCGGCACGGAAAGTGCAATCTTGTTGCATCAGGTTGCACAGATCGACAGGGACCTGCCCGTGCTGTTCGTGAACACAGTCAAGCTGTTTGGCGAGACGCTGCGCTATAAGCGCAAGCTGGTGGAAACGCTGGGCCTGACCGGCGTGCGCGAGCTGTCGCCCACGGCGGAGGCGGAAGCGGCCCACGACAAGGACGGCCTGCTCTGGCGCACCAACAACACAGCCTGCTGTGATTTCCGCAAGGTGCGCGTGCTGGATGCCGGTCTGGCGCCCTTTGCCGCCTGGATCACGGGCCGCAAGCGTTATCAGGCCACGACCCGCATCGAACTGCCTTTGTTCGAAGCGACTGATGGTAAGATCAAGATCAACCCCTTGGCCGGTTACACCCGTGCCGATGGGGACGCCTATCTCGACCGACACAAACTGCCGCGTCACCCGCTGGAGGAGGATGGTTACCTCTCCATCGGCTGTATGCCCTGTACGACCCGTGTCGCACCGGGCGAAGACATGAGAGCCGGCCGCTGGCGCGGTCAGGAAAAGACGGAATGCGGAATCCACCTACCGCTTCCGCCCGCAACAAATCTGGTGGGAGCCTCCTGATGAGCAGCACCGATCAACATCTCGACCATCTCGACCAGCTGGAAGCCCAGAGCATCTATATCCTGCGCGAGGCGCGCGTGCGCCTGAAGCGTCTGGGCCTGCTCTGGTCGCTGGGCAAGGACAGCAACGTCCTGATCTGGCTGTGCCGCAAGGCCTTCATGGGCGAGTTGCCCTTCCCCGTGGCGCACCTGGATACCGGTCTGGAATTCCCGGAAAGCTATGAATTCCGGAACCGCTATGCGCAGGAATGGGGCCTCAACCTGATCAAGGATGAATGCCCGCCGATCGAGATGACGGACCCGACCCTGCCGCCCGGCACACGCATCGCGGCCCGCAAATCGCTGGGTCTGGCTGCCGCCCTGGAGAAGTATCAGTTCGACGGGCTGATCACCGGCATCCGCCGCGATGAACAGGCCACCCGCGCCAAGGAACGCATCTTCAGCCCGCGCGGGCTGGATGGCGCGTGGCAGGCGGCGAACCAGCCGCCCGAATTCTGGGACCAATACACGATCGAACGCCATCCCGGCACCCATACCCGCGTGCATCCGCTGCTGGCCTGGACCGAGGTGGATGTCTGGCGCTACATCAAGCGGGAGGAAATCCCCCTGGTGCCGCTCTATTTCGCCAAGGATGGCAAGCGCTTCCGCTCCCTGGGCGAGATTGGCATCACCTTCCCGGTGGATAGCAATGCCAGCACCATCGACGAGATCATCGACGAGCTTGAAACCACGCGCACGCCCGAACGCGCCGGCCGGTCTATGGACCATGAGGCCGAGGACGCGTTCGAACGGCTCCGCGCGACGGGTTACCTGTAAGAAGTGGATGTAAAGATCATGGCGAACGCCGCCCTGCGGGTTGATACTTTGACCGCCCCGACACCGTCCAAAGGCCCCATCGTGAAGAAGGCCCCCCTGGCCCCCTATCCCATCGTCATTGTCGGCCATGTCGATCATGGCAAATCCACCCTGATTGGCCGCCTGCTGCACGATACCGACAGCCTGCCCGAAGGCCGCCTGGATGAGTTGAAAAAGGTCTCCGAACAGCGCGGCCTGCATATGGAATGGTCGTTCCTGCTGGATGCACTCCAGATCGAGCGGGATCAGGGCATCACGCTGGACACCACGCGCATCTGGTTCAAGACGCCCAAGCGCCCCTATGTCATCATCGACGCACCGGGCCACCGCGAATTCCTGCGCAACATGGTGACGGGCGCTGCCGCCGCCGACGCCGCCGTCCTGGTCACCGATGCCGAACGCGGCATCTCTGAACAGACGCGCCGCCACGCCTATCTGCTGTCGCTGCTGGGCGTGCGCAAGGTGATCGTGGCCGTCAACAAGATGGACCTGGTCGACCATGCCGAAGCCGCCTGGAAGGGTGTGGCCGGCGATGTCAGCGACTATCTGCAAAAGCTGGGGATCGAGCCGCTGTACGTCATCCCGCTCTCGGCCCGCCATGGCGACAATATCGCGGCGCGGTCGGAGAAGATGGCCTGGTATCGCGGCCCGACGCTGCTGGAGGCGCTGGACCTGCTGGTCCCCGCCGCCCCGCGCACCGAAGCCGCCTTGCGTCTTCCCATCCAGGATGTGTACCGCAAGGGCGACACCCGTCTGGCGGTGGGCCGGATCGAGACGGGCCGCCTGAAGGTGGGCGACAAGGTCGAAATCGCCCCCACCGGTCAGCCCGCCACCGTCGCCAGCATCGATGCCGGCAAAGGATCGGTGTCTGAGGCGCGGGCCGGACAGTCGGTCGCCGTTTCCTTCATCGAAGACGCCGCCTTGAACCGCGGGCAGATCATCGCGCCCGCCGGCCATATGCCGCACATCGCCACCTCTATCCGGGTGCGCGCCTTCTGGCTGGACCCGGAAAGCCTGATGGCCGGCAGCCGCATCACCCTGCGTCTGGCCACCTCTGAACATCCGGTGGTGGTGGAAAAGTTCGAGCGTCTGGTGGATGTCGAACATCTGACCGACGGCGAGGGGTCAGAGCTGGGTCAGGGCGGCATTGCGGAGATCGTGCTGCGCTCGTCCGCCCCCATCGCCTTTGACCATGCCAGCGACCTGCCCATCACGGGCCGCGCCGGTCTGGCGCGCGGGGGCCGCATCGTCGGCGGCTGCATCCTGCTGGGGGCCGCCAGCAACGTCACCGTCACCGGCCCCGTCACCGCCGTGAACAGCTCCGTGAACCGGGAAGCGTTCGAAGCGCGCAACGGCCATCGCGGCGGTGTGGTCTGGCTGACGGGCCTGTCGGGTGCCGGCAAGTCGACGCTCTCGATGGGCACGCAGCGCCGCCTGTTCGATGACGGCTGGCGCGTGGCCGTGCTGGATGGCGACAATCTGCGCAAGGGCCTGAACAAGGACCTGGGCTTCGCCCCCGCCGAACGGCTGGAGAATGTCCGCCGCGTGGCGGAAGTGGCGAAGCTGATGGCAGAGACGGGCACCGTCGTGCTGGTCAGCCTGATTTCGCCGACCGTGGAACTACGCGACCTCGCCCGCTCCATCATCGGTGACGGCTTCCACGAGGTCTGGGTGAAGGCCGACGTCGCCACCTGCGCCGCCCGCGACCCCAAGGGTCTCTACGCGGCGGCCCAGGCCGGCAAAATTCAGCAATTCACCGGCGTCTCGGCCCCGTTTGAGGCACCGGTAAAGCCCGATCTGGTGCTGGACACCTCGGAAATGGACATCCCCACCAGCTCCGAAGTCCTGATCGCCCATATCCGCCGCCACCTGGCCCTCAGCCAGGCCGACGGTCACGCGGTCGGGATTTGATCAATGTCGGTCAGGTCGAACCGAAGGTGAGCCCTGACAGAAAAGGCCTTCAATCCATTTCTGTCAGGGCGTGGGCTTGCGCCCTCGGCCTGACCTACAGGTTTGGCTTGTCCCGCATCTCCACCAGCACCAGCCCCATCTCCAGGCACGCGCGCAGCACGCCAGCATCACGCGGATGGATCGCCACGACCCTACCCACCCCGTAGGCCCGCATCCAGTCCGGCAGCGACGGTACCCCGGCCTCGCCCCCAATGCCCATCAGGTCCAGTTTCAGATAATCCACCGCCTCCAGCGGCAGATATCCCGGCTCATCATGGCGCAGCGACAGATGGTCAATGGCGATCCGGCAATCCCACAGGCGTAGCGTGTCGATGGCCTCCCCCAGCCCTTCGGCAGTCAGGCCCCCGTCGATGGCAGAGATTTCCACGATCAGGTTGCGGCGCTGATCAAAGGTCAGGTCGCGCACGAAATCCAGGAACAGCGGGTCCAGCACCGACCGCCATTGCAGGTTCATGCTGTGCGGGCTGGCCAGACGCGACGGTTCATGCTGGAAATGCCGGATGGTGCGACGGTCCAGCACCGGCGTGATCTGTTCCAGCAGCCAGGGGTCGCGGCGCAGCGGCGTGCCCACCGCACGCTCCAGATGGTCCAGCGCCACCGTAACCTCACCAAACTCTAAACCCCACGCCCCGGAC
>CALRNG020000122.1:0-8951 GCA_943369495.1 Rhizobium sp. Q54 | reverse complement strand
CGTTATCATCCGGACGAAGGCAGGCCGCCCCATCCCGTGGAGACCATGCGCCGGGAGCGTGAGCGCCAAAGGCTGGAAGTCCGCTTTGAGATGCGGGGACAGGCCTGATCCACAAACTCTTGCCGATATGTCTTTCAAACCGGCGTTGGATTTCCTATCTCTAAGGCGTCGCGTTGAAGCGGGCCGTCAAACTGGAGAATTTCCATGGGCGCCATGAGCCTCTGGCACTGGATCATCGTACTTGTCGTCGTGCTGCTGGTGTTTGGCGCGGGCAAGCTGCCGAATGTCATGGGCGACATGGCCAAGGGCATGAAGGCTTTCAAGAAGGGCCTGAAGGAAGGCGAGGAGGAGGCAGCCGCCGACCCCAAGCTGACCGAGAACAAGCCGGGCGAGAACGCGCCCCGCTGATCCGCCCTGTCTGCGGGCTCTATCGACAAGGCCGGCCCGGCACCTCGCGGGGACCGGCCTTTGTTTTGCGGTGGGGAGGGATGATTGAGCAGCGGCGTGGAAGCGGAGATGAGCACGGGGCGGCGGGCATTGGACCCGTTCACCGGTATCCATGATCTGCCCCGCCTGCTGGAACGCCTGCACCGCCGGTTCCTGGATGTCATCCGTATTGAACTGGAACGGCTGGACAGCAGCCATGTCACCCCGGTGCAGGGTCTGATGCTGCTGACCATCGGCGACAGCAGCCCGACGGTACAGGAACTGATTGAACGCGGCCATTATCTGGGGGTCGCTGCCGCCGGCAACCTGCGGGCCCTGGTACAGGCCGGGCTTGTGCAGGGGCCAGGGTCACCGGAGGAGCGGCGGTTGGCACGGCTGCATCTCACCGAAGCCGGTGCCGCGCTGTGCCGTGAATTGCGGCGTGTGGAGATGGGGCATGTCCTGGCCCTGGCCCGCGATGGGGAGGGGGAGGCGGAACTGGTGACGGCCTATCGTCTTCTGCACAGGCTTGAACAATCCTGGGCGGATGTCATCCGCGCCGATGCCATTGATGCCGACGATAGCAGCCCAACGCGGATCGGGGAGGAGGCGTAGAGTGAACAGTGACAAGTCCGCTGCCCTGACCCCCGCCGATGTCGCGCATCTGGCGCAGGACCGGTCGCCGGAAGCCCGCATCCAGATGCTGTCCAAGTTGCTGCGCACCGCCGAGCAGGCGGTCCTGGCCGAGGCTGGCCAGGCGCTGGTGCATGACCTCCTGCACCGTCTGGCCCATGACGCGGTCCGGCAGGTGCGGGAGGCTGTGGCCTGGCAGATCTATAACAGTCCATTCCTGTCCGACGGGCTGGCCCGGGATCTGGCACTCGACATCACTTCCGTCGCCTTCCCCCTGCTGCGCCATGGCGAGGCGCTGGGGGATGCGCTGCTGCTGGAGGTGATCGGGCAGGGACAGGCCGATAAACAGATGGCCATCGCGGCCCGACGGCATCTGTCGGAGGTCGTGTCCGGCGCCCTGGCAGAGGTCGGCAATCTGGCCGTTGTCGCGACACTGGCGGGCAATGAAGGGGCGGCCCTGTCCGATGCCTCCCTGCAATCGCTGGCCGACCGTTATGCCCATGTGCCACTGGTGGCCGAACCGCTGGCCGGGCGGGCCGCGCTGCCCGCCAGTGTCGTGGAACGGCTGGTGGCGCATGTGTCTGACCGTGTGCGGGCGCTTCTGGTTGAACGCCACCGCCTCTCGCCTGTCATCGCCGCAGAGTTCGCAGCGCATGGCCGGGAGTCTGCGACGCTGGCCCTGTTGCGGCCGGTATCGCGGCCCGGCATGGATGGCGATGCCCTGGCGGTGCATCTGCATGAACAGGGGCGGCTCAGTGTGGCGTTGCTGCTGCGGGCCCTGTGTTCCGGAGATTTCGATTTCTTCGCGGCGGGCATTGCCACCAAATCACGGGTACGCAAGGCCAATGCCATGGCCCTGCTGCTGGATGGCAAATGGGATGGGATGAAGGCCCTTCTGGACCATGCCCATGTGCCCAAGCATCTGTTTGCGCCCTTCCAGGTGGCCATGCGGGTCGCCAAAGGCCTAGGCTATCGCGGTGCGGCGGACGGGCGCGACGCGTTCCAGACCGAGGCCTTGGGCCGCATCTATGCCGAATGCGGCCAGTCGGAGGAACGCGCGATGGACAACCTGCTGTTACAGCTTTTCGACCGCAAGGGTGACGATATGGTCGATGCCGCCATGGATGTGGCGGGCATGCCCTTCATCCCTTTGCGGGGGGCGGTGCCGAAGAGATGAGGTTAGGGGCTAGGGGAGCTAGAACGCCTTGATCTGCATCTGGATCGGGCCGTCGGCGCGGCCATGGATGAACTGATCGACGTAAGCGTTGCCGCTATTGTCGATCTCCGATACCGGGCCTACCCAGATCAGCTTGCCCTGGTACAGCATGGCGATACGGTCGGCGATCTTGCGCGCGCTGGCCATGTCATGGGTGATGGAGAGCGCGGTGGCGCCCAGATCCTTGACGCATTTCACGATCAGATCGTTGATGACGTCGGCCATGATCGGGTCCAGGCCCGTTGTGGGTTCATCGAAGAAGATGATTTCCGGACGGGTGCAGATGGCACGGACCAGACCCACGCGCTTTTGCATGCCGCCCGACAGTTCCGACGGGGACAGGTCGGCCACGTCGGGGGCCAGACCCACAGCACCCAGGGTGGCGATGGCGCGTTCCTTCGCCTCCTTCCGGCCCAGACGCTGCGCCCCCTGGATCAAGCCGAAGGCGACATTTTCCCAGACGGGAAGGCTGTCGAACAGGGCCGCACCCTGAAACAGCATACCGAACTTGGCCATGGAGCGTTCACGGTCGCGGCCCGTGATATGTGTCGTATCCTCGCCATCGATCCGGATCGTACCAGCGTCGGGCTGCAAAATGCCCAGGATGCTTTTCAGCAGCACCGACTTGCCGGTGCCCGACCCGCCGATGATCACCACGCTTTCGCCGCGCTGGATTTCCAGGTCCACGCCGTCCAGCACAACCTTCGGCCCGAACGCCTTCTTCACACCCTTCAGCGCGATCTTGGGCACATCCATGTCCTGCGTCAGTTCCAAGGGCGCCATCGTCATGAGAAGAAGATCCCCGTCAGCAGATAGTTCAGGACCAGGATAAGGATGGAGGCGGAAACCACGGCGTTGGTGGTGGCCGCGCCCACACCCTGTGCCCCGCCGCGCGAATTATAGCCGTGATAGCAGCCCATCAGTGAGATGACGAAGCCAAACGCTGCCGCCTTCACCAGACCGGACACCACATCCATGAATTCCAGATACTGCCAGGTATTGTTAATGTAGCTGGAGGCATTGAAGCCCAGGCGGTAGACGGCCACGAGATAGCCGCCGAACACACCGATAATATCGGCCACCAGCACCAGGATGGGCAGCATGGTGGTCCCGGCGATCAGGCGCGGCACCACCAGATATTTGTAGGGGTTGGTGGACAGCGTGGTCAGCGCATCCACCTGTTCGGTCACGCGCATGGTGCCCAGCTCTGCCGCCATGGCAGCGCCAATGCGCCCGGCCACCATCAGGCCCGCCAGCACCGGACCCAGTTCGCGGGTGATCGACAGCACGACCACGGTGGCGATGGCGCTTTCGGCGGAGAAGCGGGAAAAGCCGGAATAGCTTTGCAGGGCCAGCACCATGCCCGTGAACACGGCGGTCAGGCCGACGACGGGCAGGCTGTAAAAGCCGATTTCCACCATCTGCCGGCCGATATGCCGGAAATAGAAAGGCGGGCGCACGCAATGTGCCAATGCCGTAAAGGTGAACAGGGCCAGCCGCCCCGCCGCCTCCAGGAAGGTCAGGGTGGCTCGGCCGATCGCGCTGAGGAAATTCATGTACCTGGCCTTCTCCTTGGGAGCGGAACCCGTCCCATCGCTAGACAATGGGGTGTCATCTGTCAATGTCGAGGGGAAAGGGGCGCATGCCCATATTGCGCCGCACCCAATCCAGCGCCGCATGGAACCTTTGCATTTCTTTCCCCATCAAGGTTCTTGCGGCACTGGTGATTTCGCCTTAAAACCGAAACATGAAACGAGCTGTCGGTGTTCCCGGCCGCCGCTAACCTTTCAGGATGGACGGTCCCCCCGTGATGGCGGCAGACCAGATGACGCAACAGCAGACCAGCACGGGCCTTACCGCCCGGGCCGTTTGCCTGTCCGCGTCCTCCATCCGCCGCGGTCGTGTCGTCCTGGCCGCCACCCTACGACTAATGACCCCCTGAGCGCCCGATGTCGTGCCGCCTTCGCTGCTGTGCGGCCCGCGATCAGGGGAAGAGGCGCCGGTCCGGTGCCGCCGAAGCGACATAGTCCTTCTATCAAAATCGGTGCGCTGTACCTGAAGGACCGCACCCGACGTGCCGCAAGGGACCAGGACATGACCATCACCCGCGACAGCAACCGCGTCATCATTTTCGACACCACCCTGCGCGATGGCGAGCAGGCGCCCGGCTGCTCCATGAACCTGGATGAGAAGCTGCGCATCGCCACAGTTCTGGAGGAAATGGGCGTCGATGTGATCGAGGCCGGTTTCCCCATCGCGTCCAACGGCGATTTCGAGGCTGTGCGCGAAGTGGCCCGCACCGTCAAGAATGCCACCATCGCCGCCTTGGCCCGCACGTCGCGTGCCGACATTGACCGCGCGGCAGAGGCGCTGCAATTGGCACAGCGCAAGCGCATCCACACCTTCATCTCCACCAGCCCCGTCCACATGAACTACATGTTGAAGATGACGGAAGAGGAGGTGTTGCAGCGCACCATCGATTATGTCGGCTATGCCCGTAATTTGACGGATGATGTGGAATGGTCGGCGCAGGATGGCTCGCGCTCCGACCGCGATTTCCTGTGCCGCACGGTGGAGGCCGCTATCAAGGCCGGTGCCACCACCATCAATATCCCCGACACGGTGGGTTATGCCCTGCCCGAAGAATATGCCGCCATGTTCAAGGATGTGATGACCCGCGTCCCCAATTCGGACAAGGCCATCTTCTCCGTCCATTGCCATAATGATCTGGGCCTGGCCGTCGCCAACTCGCTGGCCGGTATCGGCGTCGGCGTGCGGCAGGTGGAATGCACCATCAATGGCCTGGGCGAGCGCGCGGGCAACGCGTCCTTGGAAGAAATCGTCATGGCCCTGCGCACGCGCCATGACCTGATCGGCTGCACCACGGGCATCAAGACGGAGCAGATCACCCGTATCTCGCGTCTGGTGTCCACCATCACCGGTTTCCAGGTGCAGCCGAACAAGGCCATTGTGGGGGCCAACGCCTTTGCCCATGAAAGCGGTATCCATCAGGACGGGATGCTGAAGCATGCCGAAACCTACGAGATCATGACCCCGGAATCGGTGGGTCTGAACCGCTCCTCCCTGGTCATGGGCAAGCATTCGGGCCGTGCCGCCTTCCGCGCCAAGCTGAAGGAACTGGGCTATGATGATCTGGGCGAGAACGCGGTCAATGACGCGTTCGGCCGCTTCAAGGATCTGGCCGACCGCAAGAAGGACATTTATGACGAAGACATCGTCGCCATCATGGATGACGAGGTCGGACGCCAGCATGACCGTGTGCGTTTCCAGGCCTTGCATGTCGTTGCCGGCTCACGCGGGCCGCAGCATGCCGTGCTGGAACTGGAGATCGATGGCCAGCCCATCCCGCCCGTCGTGGCCTTCGGCAATGGCCCCGTGGATGCCGTGTTCAATGCGCTGAAGCTGGCCTTCCCGCATGAAGCCAAGTTGCAGCTCTACCAGGTGCATGCCGTGACCCAGGGCACCGATGCCCAGGCAGAGGTGACCGTGCGCCTGGAGGAGGAAGGCAAGACCGTGAATGGTCAGGGGGCTGATGCCGACACGCTGGTGGCCAGCGCGCGCGCCTATGTGCATGCGCTGAACAAGCTGATCACCAAGCGTCTGAAGACGGCACCGGTGGCATTGTCGGCTTAACCCAAATCCCGATGAGCAAGGCTTATTGGGATTTGGGTCACGGCGGCGACTGCCGCCGCGCCGCTCGTGCGGCGTAAGCCCTAGCCCACGCATGTGGGTGCCGGCGTCTGAGGCCCGGTGATCAGGTGTGATCACCGGGAACGCGCATAGCATGCGACTCCGATTCACGACTTGAGTCAAACCCCCGCCGGAGACCCCTCCGGCGGGGGTTTTTGCCTTGTTTTCGCCATGAAGTTTGAGGGTCGCCTACCCTCAAAGGGGGGGGTAGGGTGCCTCCACACCCTCCATGTGGCACTGCGAAGGGAATGGGGTGTGGAAATTCCGTTTCCAGGGCTTTCAAGGCTTGAGGGCGCTGCCCCAAATGGTCTATGCAACAAGCGCGACCCGGCATATCCGGGGCCCGGTCGCACCAAGGCGGCAGAATCCGGACATCTAGAGATACGCTTAACCCATGTTTTCAAACCTGCTCGGTATGTTCTCCGCCGACATGGCGATCGACCTTGGTACGGCGAACACGCTCGTCTACGTGAAGGGTCGCGGCATCGTCCTCAATGAACCGTCAGTTGTCGCCATCCGCGACCTGCGGGGCAAGAAGCAGGTCCTCGCCGTGGGTGACGAGGCCAAGCTGATGCTTGGCCGGACGCCCGGCAACATCCAGGCCATCCGCCCCCTGCGCGACGGCGTCATCGCCGATTTCGAAGTGGCGGAGGAAATGATCAAGCATTTCATCCGCAAGGTTCACAACCGCCGCAGCTTCGCCAGCCCGGAAATCGTGATCTGCGTGCCGTCGGGTTCCACCGCCGTCGAACGCCGCGCGATCCAGGAAAGTGCAGAAGCCGCCGGTGCGCGCCGCGTTTCCCTGATTGAGGAGCCGATGGCCGCCGCCATCGGTGCCGGCCTGCCGGTGACGGAGCCGACGGGCAGCATGGTCGTCGATATCGGCGGCGGCACCACGGAAGTGGCCGTGCTGTCGCTGAACGGCACCGTCCATGCCCGTTCCGCCCGCGTCGGCGGCGACAAGATGGATGAGGCCATCATCGGTTACATCCGTCGCCACCATAACCTGCTGGTGGGTGAGGGTTCGGCGGAGCGCATCAAGAAGGAAATCGGTTCCGCCTGCCCGCCGGAAGATGGCGAAGGCCGGGTGATGGAGATCAAGGGCCGCGACCTGATGAATGGCGTGCCCAAGGAACTGGTGATGAGCGAACGGCAGATCGCCGAGAGCTTGGCCGAACCGGTCAGCCAGATCATCGAGGCGGTGAAGGTCGCCCTGGAGCATACGGCGCCTGAACTGGCCGCCGACATCGTGGATAAGGGTATCGTCCTGACGGGTGGCGGCGCGCTGCTGGCCAACCTGGATTATGTCCTGCGCCATGCGACCGGCCTGCCGGTTTCCATCGCCGACGACCCCCTGTCCTGCGTGGCGCTGGGGTCCGGTCGGGCGCTGGAAGAGGAAAGCCTGCGCAACGTGCTGATTCGCATGTATTGATCGATCGTTTATTGCGATCCGATATTTACAGCATCGCGTTGAAGCGTTACTTTCACAAGGCATTGTAAGTCACCGATTTGGGTGACTTACCCGATCACGGGACACCACCCCCCGGTGAAGACACGCAATAGCGGATCCGTCGTGCGCATCGCGGCCCCCCTCTGGGGGATGGTTCAGCGATTCTACTTTCCGCTGCTGATTCTGGCCGCCGGCGCGCTGATGATGATCGGGCATGTCAATGGCGGGGCGGTGGAACAGGCACGCATGCGCGTGACCGATGCCGTGTCCCCCGTTCTCAATATCATGTCGCGTCCGGCCGCCAGCGTGGCCGACGGGCTGGAATATTTCCGTCAACTGGTCGATCTGCATGACGAGAATGCCCGCCTGCGTGAAGAGAATGTCCGGCTGCGGCAGTGGGAACAGGCAGCCCTGCGCCTGGATGCGGAAAACCGCTCCCTGCGTTCGCTCCTCTCCTTCAAGCCCGATCCCGCCGCCCGCGTGGTGACCGGTCGCGTTGTCGGCGATCCCGGCGGCGCCTTCGTGCGCACTGTCGTGGTGACCATCGGGGAGCGCGATGGTGTGGCGCGCGGTCAGGCCGCGATGTCGGGGCAGGGGCTGGTCGGGCGTATCGTACAGGTCGGCGACTGGTCGTCCCGCGTGCTGCTGATTACCGATTTGAACGCGCGTATCCCCGTCGTGCTGGAAAGCAGTCGGCAGCGGGCCATGCTGGCCGGCGACAATTCCGACCACCCACTGCTGACATACCTGCCGCCCAACAGCGAAGTGACGCCGGGTGAGCGGGTGTTCACCTCGGGCCATGGCGGTCTGTTCCCGCCGGGCCTGCCCGTCGGCATTGTGGAGATTGGGGCGGGTGGCAAGCCCCGGGTCGTGCCCATGGCCGACCTGTCCCGCCTGGAACATGTGCAGGTGGTCGATTTCGGCACGATTGGCGGTGTGGCCGCTGAAGCGACGCAGCCCGGCGCGATGAAGTAAGGGGCACGGCCTTGGCCGGCGGATTGTTCCACCAACTCGACCAGACGGCACGCAATTTGGTGCCCTTCGCGGTGACGATCCTGGCCATGCTGGTCGGGATGGTGCCGTTGCCATTGCCGGGCTATGCCATGGTGACGGTGCCATTCATGCTGATGTGCCTGTTCTATTGGGTCATCCACCGGCCCGACCTGCTGCGTCCGCTGGTGGTGTTCGCCATCGGCCTGTTGCAGGACCTGATCGGCGGTACGCCGCTGGGGTCAACCTCCATGGTGCTGATGATGGCCTACTGGCTGTTGATCACCCAGCGCCGCTTCTTCCTGGGCCGGTCCTTCGTGATGCTGTGGATCGGTTTTGCATTGGTGGCAACGGGTGCGGCGGCTGTACAATGGGCCGTCTTCGCGCTGATGACGGCCAGCCTGCTGGACGCGCGGCCCGTGCTGGTACAGGCCCTGATGGGCGTGGCATTGTTCCCGTTGATGGCCTGGCTGCTGCAAAGGCTGCACCGCGCCTATTTGAGCTGAGGGTTACCCATGTCGGCCT
>CALRNG020000121.1:0-8960 GCA_943369495.1 Rhizobium sp. Q54 | reverse complement strand
AAATCATACCAATAGTCCATGCGGCCGCGATGGACATTGTGGGTCAAATGGTCAACCTCAACAAGACCGCAGCCCACGGGGTTCTGATCGGCACACTCGACGGGCACAAAGTCGATATCATAGATGGATGTGGGCGCCTTATAGCGGTCCACCAGATAAATCAGGCTGCCGCCGATGCCTTCGATGGCCGGAATGTTCAGTTCCATCGGGCCGACGCTGCCCTTCACATCCTTGGCCCCCAGTTCCAGGGCGCGCTTGTGAGCGGCGGCAGCATCCTTGACGCGGAAGGCCATGGCGCAGGCGCTGGGCCCATGGTCGCGCGCAAACTGCTGCGCCATGCTGTCCTTCTCGCCATTGACGATGAAGTTGACGCTGCCCTGACGGTACAGCGTCACATTCTTCGACCGGTGGCGGGCCACCTTGGTGAAGCCCAGGACGGTGAACAGGCTGTCCAGCGCCGCCGTATCCTCGGCCGTGTATTCCACGAATTCAAAGCCGTTGGTGCCCATGGGATTGTCCCACAGGTCGCCCACAATCTGACCGTTTTCCACGCGCGCCGTGCCGCCGTCCGCCATCTTGCTCTCCTGTGAAAATCTGTCGGTTGGGGAATTGTTGGCATGATAGGGCCGAAGGCGGGGGCATGTCCTTGCGAACTGTCCCCGGATTCTGGCAGTGTCCGGTGAGAAATTGCGCTAATCCAACGATCAGAGGCAGAATATGGGCAGCTCTAGTTTAGACGCGGCAGATATCCGCATACTTGCTGCATTGCAGCGCAATGGCCGCCTCTCCAATGTCGACCTGGCCGACCAGGTGGGATTGTCGCCCAGCCCCTGCCTGCGCCGTGTGCGCGACCTGGAGGAACAGGGCTATATCCAGGGCTATACCGCTATCCTGGACCGCAAGAAGCTGGGCATGGGCGTGGTCGCCTTTGTTGAGGTGAAGATCGACCAGAACGCGGAGGGCGACGCCGATTTCCGGCGCGGCATCCTGCTGCTGCCCGAAGTCATCTCCTGCTTCGTGATGACCGGCACCATGGATTACCTGTTACAGGTGATCGTGGAGGATCTGGATAGTTTCGCCGACCTGTCGATGCGCAAGCTGCTGTCGATCAAGGGCGTGAAGGAGGTACGGTCCAGCTTCGTGCTGGATGTGGTCAAGCACTCCACCGCCGTGCCGTTGCCGAAAGCAACCTGATCAAGGCAGGATGTGGCGTCAGATCGGCCCAATCTGACGAAAGAATTGCGAAGAACCCCCACTACCCCGGCACATCCGCAAGGAAATGCCCCGCCCCTGGCGCTATCATGGTTTCCAACAATTCCCTCATGATTTGGGGACGAAGCCATGAACCAGACCAACGCACCGGCCAGCGACTTTGCCCTCCGCGTCACCGACAGCGGTAAGACCGACACGGCGCTGCGCGGCGATTACCGCCATGTGCAGCCCGACTTCACCATCGACCAGGGCTGGGACAATTACACCAGCGCCGATCACGCCATGTGGCGCACGCTTTATGACCGGCAATCGGCCCTGTTGCCGCGCTATGCCGCCCCGGAATTCCTGGAAGGGCTGACGCGCCTGGATGTGCGTGACGGCATCCCGGATTTCCGCCGCGCGTCAGAGGTGCTGGACCGGGCCACCGGCTGGACCATCGTCGCCGTGCCGGGCCTGATCCCGGAGCGGGAATTTTTCGAACATCTGGCCGCCCGCCGTTTCCCGGTCACCAACTGGATCCGCAAGCCGGAAGAGATGGATTATCTCGTCGAACCCGACGTGTTCCATGATTTCTTCGGCCATGTGCCGCTGCTGACACATCCGGTCTTCGCGGACTATCTGCAGGCCTATGGCATTGGCGGGGCCAAGGCCATTGCGCTGAACGGGCAGGAACATCTGGCCCGACTTTACTGGTACATGGTTGAATTCGGGCTGATCAATACGAAGGACGGGTTGCGCGCCTATGGCGCCGGCATGCTGTCGTCGCGCGGGGAAACGCAGTTCTGTATCGAAAGCCCCTCGCCCCACCGCGTTGGATTCGATCTGGAGCGCGTGATGCGCACCCAGTACCGGATTGATGACTATCAGCAGACCTATTTCGTGCTCGACAGCTATGAGCAGTTGATGAACGCCACGGCGGTGGATTTCACCCCGCTCTATGCAAGGCTGCGCGACCTGCCTTCCATCGGCCCGACGGAAGTGCTGCCCAACGACAGCGTCTTCACCCTGGGCACCCAGGGCGAAAGCCACAAGGCGGCGTAAGGGTCCCCCGACCGGACGCACCGCCTGTGCCCACACCCCGGCCCATCACAGGGACCGGGGTGTGGTTGTTGGGGTCACCGCCGGAACCAGCCCACCAGTTCCATATGCGCCGACCACAGGAACTGATCCACAGGCCAGATATCGGTCAGCCGGTATCCGCCCTGGATCAGCAGTTCGGCGTCGCGGGCGAAGCTGACGGGGTTGCAGGACACCCCCACCACGGCGGGCACGGTGGAGGCCGCAATCTCCGCCGCCTGCGCCTGCGCCCCGGCCCGGGGCGGGTCGAACACCACGGCCTGGAACCGGTTCAGGTCATAGGGGGTCAGAGGGTCGCGGAACAGGTCACGCTTTTCCGCCGTCACCTTGCCGCCCAACTGCCGCGCCCCACCCATCAGGCTGTTATAGGCGGTGGGATCACCCTCCACCGCATGCACCTTGGCCTTGGCAGCCAGCGGGAAGGTGAAGGTGCCGCTGCCGGCAAACAGGTCGGCGATGGTTTCCGCCTCCCCCACCCCGGCCAGGGTAGCCGCGACCAGAGCCGATTCGCCCTGCTTGCTGGCCTGAAGGAAGGCGCCGGGGGCGGGTGAGATGCTGACCGCGCCAAAGCCCAACAGACCCGTGCGCCGGAAGGCAACGGGTTCGGCCGGCTGGCCCTCCCGCGCGCGCCAGGACAGGCGCGCCAGATCATTGCTGGCCGCGAATTCCGTCAGATGCTCCAGGGCGCGCAGGTCGGGCCGCGACAGCCCTTCCAGCACCATATCCACCCCGTCATCCAGCAGGGTCAGCGCCACATCAATCGATTGCCCATCGGCCAAAAGCGGGGCCAGGGCCGCCCGCAGCGGGGCGACCAGCGCCAGCAGCGGCTGCGCCAGAACGGTACAGTCCGACAGATCGACCAGACGGTGGGAATGCGCCTCGTTGAAGCCCAGCCACACCCGGTTGCCCCGGCGCACGGCATTCATGACGGCGCGGCGGCGGCTGGCCACCGGGGTGCGGGCCACCGGATGCAGCGTGACGCCATCGCCCAGCAGGCCACAGCGCGACAGGACGGTGGTCAGCGCCTCCAGCTTCCACTTCTCATAGGTGCCATCTTCCATATGCTGCGCGACACAGCCGCCGCAGGTGCCGAAATGGGTGCAGGGCGGCTCCGCACGGCCCTTGCCTTCCTCCAGCAGGGTGACCGGAACCCCTTCCCAGCCATCGCCGCGATGGGCGCCGAACTTCACCATCAGCCGGTCACCGACCAGGGTCTGCGGCACATAAAGCCGATGCCCCTGCCATTCGGCCAGACCGTCGCCGCGTCCGCCGACACGGGTGATCGATACCTCCACCGGCCCATGCGTGGGCGGTTCTGGATGGGGGCGCTGGGCCGGTCGGCGGGGGGCTTGTCTGCGGGGTGGCATTGGTACGGTTCCGAAATAATATAATCTGACCGGTTTTATTTCGATAACGAAATAAAAGGCCGCCATGGGGCGTCCCTGGCCTGGATCAATCCTCCTCTGGGCATAGGGGGGCCGTGCGGATTTGGCAAGAAGTGTACGCGAAAGGATGCTAGAAGGTGGGCATCATTTATTCTTGCCCGGAAGGGAGCCGAACCCATGTCCGAACCCAATACCAGCGCTGCCGAGCAGCTTTTCGAAAAGGCCCTTGATTTGGCCGAAAAGCACCTGGAAGCAGCCATGAAGGAGGGCGGCGCCCTTTCCGGTTATGTCGCCATCGCCATGATCGAAGCCGCCGTCAACCAGGCCGTGGAAGAGACCAGCCACACCGACGTTGCCGACATGCTGCGCGATCTGGCTGACCAGATCGAAGCTGATGCCGAGGAAGGCGACGACGAGTAATCGTCCCGCTGGCTTTCGGGCATGCTTATGAAAACCCCGTCGGTTAGCCGGCGGGGTTTTTCTTTTGGGGAAGCTTATGGCCGCTTGGACCGGATTCGCCCCATCGCCAGCGCGTCAATATAGACCCCGTCGCGGAAGGCGTAATCACGCAACCGCCCTTCTTCGACAAAGCCGAAATGCCGGTACAGCCGGATGGCCCCGTCATTATCGGCAAAGACCGTCAGTTCGACGCGGTGCAGGTCCAGCCAGCGGTCGGCAGCATCGATCAGGGCATGCATCAGCGACTTGCCCACGCCCATGCCCTGCGCTTCATCATGCACGCCGATGGCCAGATCGGCCACGTGCCGTCGGCGGCCACCCAGGCGGAACAGGCCGGCGGACCCGACCAGCTTGCCATCCAGAATGGCGACCACCTGTAAGTCATCAACCCCGCCCTTCTCCATCCAGGCGCGGGTCCCCTCAACACTGGGAAAGGGCGGGCGCAGGGTGCCGTGGCGGAATTTCGGCAGCGACGCCATCGCCGCCATCGCCGCCGCATCATCCAATTGCCGCGCCCGCAGCCACAGGCCCGGCGGGCCGAAGGCGGCGGCGGTACCGCCGGGCGGTGGGGTGAAGGCAGGCTGGCTCATGGCTTTACGCTCCCGTTGAGGTCACCGCCGACAGGAAGGCCCGGATCAGGTCCGGGCTTTTCCGGCCCGGCGCATCTTCCACCCCCGATGAGACATCGACGGCCCTGGCGCCCGTGGCCCGGATAGCATCGGCGACATTGGCAGGATCCAGCCCGCCCGACAGCATCCAGGGTTTCTGCCAGTTGCGGCCCGTCAGCAAGGACCAGTCGAAGGCAACCCCATTGCCACCGGGCAGAATGGCCCCCTTGGGCGGCTTGGCATCGAAAAGCAGCATATCGACGACCGACTCATAGGCCCTGGCCGCGTCCAGGTCGGCGGCGTCACCGATCTTCAGGGCCTTCATGACGGGCAGGTTGAAGCGCGCCCGGATGGCGGCCACCCGTTCCGGCGTCTCCCCCCCATGCAACTGGATCAGGTCCAGCGGCACCTGACCCGTGACATCGTCCAAGAAGTCATCGGTCGGGTCCACGAACAGGCCCACGACACGGGTCCCTGTGCCCACCATGCGGGACAGTTCGGCGGCGGTGGCGATGGAGACATTGCGCGGCGATTTCGCGAAGAACACCAGCCCGACCCAGCGCGCACCGGCATCCAGGGCGGCCTGCATCGTCTCCGGCGTACTGATCCCGCAGATCTTGGCCCTCACCGCACTCATGCGCCCAGTTCCTCGGCAATGCGGCGCGCGGCGGCGGCGGGATCGGCGTCCGCCGTGATGGGACGCCCGATGACCAGGTGGTCGGCCCCCGCAGCCACGGCATCGCGCGGCCCCATCACCCGCTTCTGGTCATTGGTCGCCGCCCAGGTGGGGCGGATGCCCGGTACCATCAGCGTGAAATCGGCGGGCAGGTCACGGCGCAGCAGCGCCACCTCGGCGGGCGAACAGACGATGCCATCAGCACCGTTGGCGTGGGCCACACCAGCCAGACGGCGAACCTGATCCGCAGCGGGCACGGCCTGCCCCACGGCAGCCAAGTCCTCATCCGACAGGCTGGTCAGCACGGTGACGGCCAGGATGCGCATGCGGGGCAATCCCAAGCGTTCCGCCTCCTCCCGCGCGGCCTCGGCGGCGGCCCGGATCATGGCGGGGCCGCCACCGGCGTGGATGGTCAGAAAGGTCGGTGTCAGCGGGGCGACGGAGCGCACCGCACCGGCCACGGTATTGGGGATATCGTGCAGTTTCAGGTCCAGGAACAGGGGCAGATCGCCCGCCGCGATGACATCGCGGATGCCGGCGGGCCCCTGCGCCATGAAGAATTCCAAGCCCAGCTTCACGCCGCCGACCAAACCTGCGACCTGGGCCGCCATGACCTTCGCGCCGTCAATCTCCGGCATGTCCAGGGCGACGAAAACGCGGTCGGTGGGGCGCATGGTTCAGGGCTCCAATGAAAAGGGACGGGGCAGGTTTAACGCGGAACAGCGGCGGTGCGAAGGGAAGATGCGGCAGCCCTTCCATGCCGGGCGGCGGGGTGGCTTCCCAAAACGTAAGCCCGACGCTTGACCCGCCACCACCCGCCGGCCCAAGATGCAGCCCTACCGCCCTAACCGCTGGAGCCTGCCATGCCCCTGCCACCCCCGGACGCCGCGCGGGAGCCGTTGCATACAAGACAGGTGACCTGCACAGGGTATCGACGGGCCGACGGGCTGTGGGATATTGAGGGGCATATCACCGACCGCAAATCCTATGATTTCCAGCGCGATGGCCGGACCGTGCCCAGCGGCGACCCGATCCATGAGATGTGGATACGCCTGACGCTCGATAACCGGCTGACGGTAAAGGCGGTGGCCGCCGTGACGGATGCCGCCCCCTATCGGATGTGCCCGTCAATTACCGAGAATTTTCAGCGTCTGGTCGGCCTGTCCATCGCCAGCGGCTGGACCGCCGCCGTCAAGGAACGGCTGGGCGGGGTGGAGGGCTGCACCCATCTGGTGGAACTGCTGGGTCCTGTCGCCACCACGGCGTTCCAGACCATCGCCCCCTATCTGGAGGACCTGGACAAGAAGGCCCGCGCCGCCATGGTGGAACGCGGCGAAACCCCGCCATCCCGCCGCCGCCCACCCATGCTGGACACCTGCCATATCTGGGCCACCGACGGCGAGGTCGTGGCGCGGGAATGGCCCGAATTCGCGGTGGCAAAACAAAAATAGACCGATCGGTCAAACATATTGACTGATCGCACGGCGGCGACTGCCGCCGCGCGGCCCATGCCGCGTAAGCCAAGCCGCCGGATGGCGGCGCCCGGCGCCTGAGGAAACGCGAATTACGGCGCCTTGCCGGTCTGCAAGGTACCGGTGACGCTGCCGCCATCGGCGATGTTGATGCGGCCATACCGGATGGTGCCGTCAATCTGCCCCGTCTCACCCACCGACAGGATGCCCGTCACTTCGATGGTGCCGGTGGCGCGGCCATTGACGCGCATCTGTTCGACCTTGGCCACCCCTTCGAAATGCCCACCTTCGGCGATTTCCAGGATCTTGATCTCGTTCAAGGTGACATCGACCAGCCGGCCCGCCACATGCAGCGTGTGGCAGTGGGAGATCTTGGCGCCATCAATGCGCGCTTCGGCAGAGATGGTGGTGATGCCCCCGGTGACGGGCCCGCTTTCAACCGCCGCTTCGGCAATGCCATGCAGGCCGGGACGCTGGAAACTACGCGGGTCCAGGATATCGTTGGGCATCGGTTGAACAACTCCGCCAGGGGACCGGGGACGGTCGCAATCGTCGAACGGACCGTAAAGGAATCGGCCCGTCATTTCGGTTTCATTCATAAGCTGAAAGGGTTAAATCCGCAACGCTTCTTGCCCACGTCACGTTAGGGATGCATGGGGGTGCGTTGACAGGGGGAACCGTGGGCCCAATAGTCCCCGGTTCCGGCGTCCGGACATCGGGTTCGTGGCGCTTTGGACGATGGCTCCATGGAGTTGCAGCCGTGATCCCTGTTGTGATGCCCACCTATTCCCGCATCGACATTGTGTTCGAACGGGGTGAAGGCGCCCATATCTGGGACACGACAGGCCGACGATTCCTGGATTTCACCGCCGGCATCGCGGTGAACGCCCTTGGTCACGCGCACCCCTATCTGGTGGAAAAGCTGACCGAGCAGGCGGGCAAGCTCTGGCATACCTCCAACCTGTTCCGGGTTGCGGGCCAGGAACAGCTGGCCAAGCGGCTATGCGATCTGACCTTTGCCGACACGATGTTCTTCACAAATTCGGGCGTGGAAGCGTTCGAATGCGCGGTCAAGACGGTGCGCAAGTATCAGCATGATACCGGTCACCCGGAGAAGACCCGCTTCATCGTGGTCGGCGGGGCCTTCCATGGCCGGTCCACCACCGCCATCGCCGCCGCCAAGTCGGAAAAGATGGTGGGCGGATTCGGCCCCCTGCTGGACGCGTTCGATCAGGTGCCTTTTGGCAATATGAACGAGCTGCGCAATGCCATCACGCCGCAGACGGCCGCCATCGTGGTGGAACCGATCCTGGGTGAGGGCGGCATCGTCGTTGGCAGCGATGAGTATCTGAAGGCGCTGCGCGATACGGCGGACGAGTTCGGCCTGCTGCTGGTGTTTGACGAAATCCAGACGGGTGTGGGGCGTACCGGCAAGATGTTCGCCCATGAATGGGCCGGCGTGATGCCGGACATCATGCCCATCGCCAAGGGCATCGGCGGCGGCTTCCCCGTCGGCGCCTGCTTGGTCAGCGAGAAGGCGGCCAAGGGCATGGTGCCGGGTACGCACGGGTCCACCTTCGGGGGCAACCCGCTGGCCATGGCGGTCGCCAACGCCGTGCTGGACGTCATCACCGCGCCTGGCTTCCTGGAGCAGGTGACCGTGACGGGCGATAAGCTGAAGGCGGAACTAGAGGCCTTGGTCGCCAAGTATCCGACTGTCCTGGCCGATGCGCGCGGCAAGGGCCTGATGCTGGGCCTGAAATGCGTGAAGCCGAATGGCGAGGTGGTGACCCGCCTGCGTGAGAACGGCCTGCTGACCGTTCCGGCGGCGGAGAATGTCATCCGCATCCTGCCGCCGCTGACCATTGGCGACGCGGAGATCGCGGAAGCCGTCGCCATTATCGACAAGACCTGCCAGGAGCTGGCGCAATGACCTTGCCTAAGTCCCCCCGCCATTTCCTGGATATCCATAACCATTCCCTGGATGAGCTGCGCGAGATGCTGTCCCGCGCAGCCTTCATGAAGCGTGGACAAGGTGCGGAACGACCCCTGCTGGGCAAGACCCTGGCCC
>CALRNG020000120.1:0-8961 GCA_943369495.1 Rhizobium sp. Q54 | reverse complement strand
TCAAGGGCAGTGTCGCCCGCTTCAACATCACCGTCGGCGTGCCTCGCACGGGAGGGATCAGCGAGGCGGAACTGAAGATCGCATCCGCCTCCATCCGCCTGCCACAGGATGTGGCACCCGAATACAGGGCCTATCTGGACGGCCCCGCTGCCAACCCGTGAATTCCGGTCATAACCCCTCCGTCGCCATGCCCCACTGTCGGCGGCGCAGGTCGATCCCGCGTGGGATCCTAATCTACCGCCCCGGCGCCACCCGGCGATAGGACAGGGCCTCGGCAACATGGATGCGGCGGACCTGATCGGCATTGTCCATGTCGGCCAGGGTGCGCGCCACGCGCAGCACACGGTGATAGCCGCGCGCCGACAGTTTCAACCGCTCCGCCGCTTCGGTCAGCAGCGAACGGCCCTGCGGGTCGGGGGCCGCTGCCTTTTCCAGCAGCTCCCCGTCCGCCTCCGCATTGGTGCGCACGGGCGGGTGGCCGGGCTGGAGCAGCGCCTTGTAGCGGTCGCGCTGCCGCGTCCGTGCGGCGGCGACGCGGGCTGCCACTTCCGCCGTACCCTCCCGCGGGGGCGGCAGGGACAGGTCCGACGCGCTGACCGCCGGCACGTCAATATGCAGGTCGATCCGGTCGAACAGCGGCCCGCTGATCTTGCTCTGATAATCCAGGGCGCATTTCGGCGCCCGGCCACAGGCGAGTGCTGCATCATCCAGATGGCCGCAGCGGCAGGGATTCATGGCGGCCACCAGCTGGAACCGCGCCGGATAGGTCACATGATGGTTGGCGCGGCTGATGGTGGCGCGGCCGGTTTCCAGCGGCTGGCGCAGCGCCTCCAGCGTGCCGCGCGCGAATTCCGGCAGTTCGTCGAGGAACAGCACGCCTTGATGCGCCAGACTGATCTCTCCGGGCTTGGCACGCGTGCCCCCGCCGACCATGGCGGCCAGGGTGGCGGAATGATGGACCTCTCGAAATGGCCGGGTCCGGATCAGCCGCCCATCCTCCAGCCCGCCGGCGATGGAATGCACCATCGACACTTCCAGCGCCTCCGCCGCGTCCAGCCCCGGCAGCAGGCCTGGTAACCGGGCGGCCAGCATCGACTTGCCCGATCCGGGCGGCCCCAGCATCAACATGTTGTGACCGCCGCAGGCCGCCACCTCCAGCACGCGCTTGGCTGTCTCCTGTCCCTTCACATCGCGAAGGTCCCGCACGCTTCCCGGCAGGTCCTCCTGCAGCTTCGGTTCCGGCCTTGTCAGGACCTGGGTGCCCTTGAAATGGTTGACCAGCGCCAGCAGCGAGGGCGGGGCCAGGATGTCCAGCCCGTCGCCGGCCCAGGCCGCCTCACCCCCACTGGCCGCCGGGCAGATCAGGCCCTTGCCCGATGCCAGCGCATTGATCGCCGCAGGCAGAACGCCCGCGACGGGCGCGATGGACCCGTCCAGCCCCAGCTCCCCCAGCGACTGATACCCGGCCATGGCATCGTCGGGCAGGATACCCATCATCACCAGCAGGGCGAGCGCAATGGGCAGATCGAAATGCGACCCTTCCTTCGTGACATCGGCGGGTGCCAGGTTGACCATGAGGCGTTGGGCCGGCAGGGCGATGCCCAGCGCGTGCAGGGCGCCGCGCACTCGTTCCCGGCTTTCCGCGACCGCCTTGTCCGGCAACCCCACCACCAGAAAGGTGATGGGTCCCCCCGTCATCTGCACCTGAACGTCGATATCCAGCACATCAATGCCTTGAAAGGCTACCGTCGATACACGCGCTGCCACCAAAGCCCCCGCCACCCACAAGTTCAGGTTAGTATAGATGATGAGACTTGCAGGCGGAAAGGGCCCGTTTCCGACTTTCTGACGTCCGCTGTCGACGCTGCCGCGCTTAAGTTCTTATCGCTATATCTGAGTGGATATTACGTATAGTGCCAAGTAACAAAGCTTTCATGCCAAGGCCTGGGGAGGCCGGCGTGAAATGATCGAAATCTGGAAGACTTCCAAGCCTTTGCGCTTCATGCTCTCCCCTGATGTCAGGCTTGGCGAGGGCCTGATGATTTCATTCTTAATTGGGGTCAGCGATGATTAGCCTCGATATCAACGGCAAGGTCCGCGAAGTGGACGTGGCCGACGACATGCCGCTTCTGTGGGTCCTTCGTGATGAATTGAATATGACGGGCACCAAGTTTGGCTGCGGTGTTGCGCAGTGCGGTGCCTGCACCGTCCATGTGGACGGTCAGCCGACCCGGTCCTGCCAGTTGCCGGCCTCTGCCGCTGTGGGGGCCAAGATCACCACGATTGAGGGCCTGTCCGGCAAGGCCGCCGCTGCGGTGCAGAAGGCCTGGGCCGATCTGGACGTGGTGCAGTGCGGCTACTGCCAGTCGGGGCAGGTGATGGCGGCCACGGCCCTGATCGCCGAGAACCCGAACCCCACCGATGCTGATATTGAGGCGGCGATGGACGGCAATGTCTGCCGCTGCGCCACCTATGTGCGGATCAAGGCGGCCGTGAGAGTGGCTGCCAAGCTGGCGAGGACCTGACCATGATGCTGCGTCAATTGCTGCGCCAGGCCGCGTCCACCGTGGCCGAACCCGCCCCCAGCCGCCGCACCTTCCTGAAGGGCACTGGCGGCGCCTTGGTTATCGGCGCCGTGGTCCCGCTGGGATCTCTCGCTGCTGAACCTGCGGCCCCCGGCATTGTCGGCCCCGCCGACCCGCGCCCCAACCTGTTCGTGCGGGTGGCTAAGGACAATACAGTCACCGTCCTGGTCAAGCATCTGGACAAGGGCCAGGGCATCATGACCGGCCTGACCACGATCGTGGCGGAGGAGCTGGACGCCGACTGGACCCAGATGCGCGGTGAGCATGCGCCCGCCGACAGCAAACTGTATGGCAACCATTTCTTCGGCATCCAGGGTACCGGCGGCTCCACCGCCGTCGCCAACAGCTGGGATGAGCTGCGGATGGCCGGTGCCGCCGCCCGCACCATGCTGGTGAACGCCGCCGCTGCCCAGTGGAAGGTGCCGGCTGACCAGATTACGGTCGCCAAGGGTGTCGTCAGCCACAAGGCATCGGGAAAGTCCGCGACCTTTGGCCAACTGGCTGAAGCCGCGTCCAAGCAGCCGATTCCGCCCAAGGTGACCTTGAAGGAACCCGGCCAGTACAGCCTGATCGGGAATGAGACGCTGCACCGTCTGGACCATGTGTCGAAGACCAACGGCACCGCCATCTTCGCCATGGATATTCGGCGTCCGAACCAGGTGACAGCGGTCCTGGCCCGCAGCCCGCGTTTCGGCGGTACGGTGAAGTCGGTTGACGACAAGGCCGCCCGTGCGGTTCCCGGCGTGATCGATGTGCTGACCCTGCCGGTTGGCGTGGCCGTGGTGGCCAAGAATACCTGGTCGGCCATCAAGGGACGCGAGGCGCTGTCCATCCAGTGGGATGATGCCAAGGCTGAAAAGCGCGGCACTGACCAGATGCTGGCCGAGTACCGCGCTCAGGCCAGAAAGCCCGGTGCCAAGGCCGCCCGCAAGGGCGACACCGCCGCCGCTTTCAAGAATACCGCCAAGGTGGTGGAGGCGGAATACAGCTTCCCCTATCTGGCCCATGCCCCGATGGAGCCGCTGAACGCCACCTTGGAAATCAAGGAAGATGGCGGGGCGGAGATCTGGGCCGGGTCGCAGTTCCAGGGCATTGAGCAGCCGGTTGTTGCCGGCATCCTGGGCACCACGCCCGACAAGGTGAAGATCAACACGCTCTGGGCCGGGGGCAGCTTTGGCCGCCGCGCCACGCCCAATGCCGATTACATCGCAGAGGTGGCCATGGTCGCCAAGGCGCTGGCGGCCAAGGGCAAGAAGGTACCCGTCCATCTGGTCTGGACGCGTGAGGATGATATCCAGGGTGGCCGTTACCGTCCCATGGTCGTCCACCGCGTCAAGGGCGGGCTGGACAAGGATGGCAAGCTGGTGGCCTGGGAACAGGCCATCGTGACCCAGTCCTTCATCGCCGATACACCGTTCGCGCAGTTCATGATCAAGGACGGCATTGACGCGGCAGCGGTCGAAGGCGCGTCCGACATGGCCTATGCCGTGCCCAACCTTTCTGTCGATTATCATCAGATGGCCTCGCCTGTCACCACGCTGTGGTGGCGGTCGGTCGGCCACACCCACACGGCCTATGCCAAGGAAGCCTTTATCGAGGAACTGGCCGCCGCCGCTGGCAAGGATGGGGTGGCCTTCCGCCTGGAACTGCTGGGTGACAAGCATCCGCGCCTGACGGCCGTGCTGAAACTGGCGGCGGAGAAGGCCGGATGGTCGAAGCCGCTGGCCTCCGCCGCTGACGGGTCGAAGCGCGCGCGCGGTGTCGCCGTCCATGAAAGCTTCCAGAGCTTTGTGGCCCATGTGGCCGAGGTGACGGTGTCCAAGGACGGCAAGATCAAGGTGGATCGTGTCGTCGTCGCGGTGGATTGCGGTGTGCCCGTGAACCCCAACGTCATCAAGGCGCAGATTGAGGGCGGCACCGGCTTTGGCATCGGCCATGCGCTGCGCGATCAGATCACGATGACCGACGGTCTGGTCGATCAGAGCAATTTCGACGGGTATGAGCCGATGCGCCTGTCGGACATGCCCGATGTCGAGGTGCATATCGTGGCGTCCACGGCCCGCCCCACCGGGGTGGGTGAGCCCGGCGTACCCACGGCGGCCCCGGCGGTCGCCAACGCGGTCTTCCGCGCCACGGGACAGAAGCTGCACGACCTGCCCTTCAGCAAGGCGGGCGTGGTCTGAGGCCCGAGCCAACCGGGTTTCTTGTGCAAAAGAAAAGGCCCCACGGTGACGTGGGGCCTTTTTTATGGGGCTGGCTCTATGACGCTCAGCTGGCCTTCTTCTGCGCTTCCAGCTCATCCAGCAGCGCCTTGCGAGACAGCTTGCCGATCATGGTCTTGGGCAGTTCGTCGCGGAATTCATACTGCTTAGGCTGTTCGATGGTGGACAGCTTGTCTTCCAGGAAGGCCTTCATGTCTTCCTTGGTCAGCTCACAGCCTTCGCGCTTCTTGATATAGGCCTTGACCGTCTGGCCCCGGTACGGGTCCGGCACGCCCAGGACGATACATTCGGCAACGTTGGGATGCTGATAGATGGCTTCTTCCACATTGCGCGGATAGACATTGTAGCCGCCGGCCAGGATCATGTCCTTGATGCGGTCAACGATGAAGATATAGCCGTCCTCATCAAAGTAACCCACATCGCCGGTATGCAGCATATCGCCATCCAGCGTCTCTGCCGTGGCTTCGGCCTTGTTCCAATAGCCCTTCATCACCTGCGGGCCGATGATGCAGATCTCCCCCCGCTCGCCCTGCGGCACCTCGGTCTTGCGGTCTTCCAGGCTGATGATCTTGATGATCGTGCCGGGGACGGGCAGGCCGATGGAGCCGGCGCGGCTGGCATGCGGCGGGTTGATGGTGGCGATGGGGGAGCTTTCCGACAGTCCGTACCCTTCCACCAGCTTGCAGCCCGACAGCTTCTCGAACTGTGCTTTCACCTCAACCGGCAGCGGCGCGCCGCCGGAATTACACAGCTTGATCGAGGACAGGTCGTAGCGGGCCACGTCCTTGTGGTTATTGATGGCGGTATAGATGGTGGGGACGGCGGGGAACTGCGTCGGTTTCTTCTTGTCGATGGTCTCCATCACCTGGTCCAGTTCGAACCGGGGCAGCAGGATCATCTCTGCGCCCTTCATCAGGCTCAGGTTCATCACGCAGGTCATGGCAAAGACATGGAAGAAGGGCAGCACGCCCAGCATCCGTTCTTCCCCATCCACCGCCTCATAGAACCAGGCGGTGGCCTGGCGGGTATTGGCGGTGATGTTGAAATGGGTCAGCATCGCGCCCTTGGGCACGCCCGTGGTACCGCCCGTATACTGCAACACGGCGATGTCGTTCATGGCGTCGATGCTGACCGGCGCGGGCCTGCCATCATTGGCGGTCAGCGTTTTGAACCGGATATGGCGGTCATCATGGGGGATGGAAGCCACATCCTTGCGCTTGGCGATGGGGAACAGCCAGTTCTTGGGGAAGGGCAGGATGTCGGCCATCGGCACGACGATGATTTTCTGCAACCGGGTCTGGCCGAGCATCTTGGCCAGCTTGTCATAGGTGACCTTCAGGTCCAGGCTGACGATGAAGTCGGTTTCGCTGTCATTGATCATGTGGGCGATTTCCCGCTCTGCATAGAGCGGGTTGTAATTCACCACGGTACCGCCGGCCTTCAGGATGCCGAAGAAGCAGATCACCGAATAGGGCGTGTTGGGCAGGAACAGCCCGACCTTCTGCCCCTTCTTCAGGCCCATCTTCTGCAGACCGGCGGCGAACCGGTCCACCAGTGACCCGATCTGGGCATAGGTGAACTTCTTGTCCAGGAAGTCCACGCAGGGATTGTTGGGGAAGCGCGCAATGGACGCGTCCAGCATGGCGGGCAGGGACTGGGCCGGCAGGTCGATGTCCCACGAAACGCCCGCAGGATAACTCTTCTCCCACAGGAAAGGTTCGCGTGTGGTCATCTTGATGGCGGCTTCGGCCATGTTCGGTCCTCCCGATATGCTCTTGGCGCACTCCAGCGTCGCGCCTTTGATTGACCTATATCGGGAGCCAAAACGCAACCTCAAGCGATTATTCGAGGTGACGTAACGGAAGGTCTGTTGTTTTTTTGCAGGGCGGAAAGGGTGTCGGCTATTTCAACCTCTCCCCCGGATCATCCTTCGTTCCCCGCAACTCATCCCGCCCCGTGCCGGACCATAGCTTCTCGCCACTGGCATAGATGGCGCGGCCGATCATGTGGGCGGAGATGGGCGTGGTCAGCAGCAGGAACAGGATGGCCGCCACGACCCGCGCCGCCACATCCACCGACGGGAAATACAGTGCCAGCGCCACCAGGATCAGGCCGCAGCCCAGCGTGCCGGCCTTGCTGCTGGCATGCATGCGGGTGATGGCGTCGGGCAGGCGGGCCACGCCGATGGCGGCGATGGCGCAGAAGGCGGCGCCGGCAACGGCCAGGATGCCGATCAACGCCTGATAGGCTTCATGCATCGCCATCCTCCTTGCGCTGACGGGCGGCCTTATGCTCCACGAACCTGGCATAGGCGACTGTGCCGAAAAAGGCGACCAGGGCCAGGGCGATGGCGGCGTCCAGGTACACCACCTGTCCCATCCACAGCGCGAACAGCGCGATCAGCGCCACGGCCAGCACGCCGAACAAATCGATGGCCACGATCCGGTCGCCCTGCGCCGGGCCTGCCAGTACACGGAAGGTCGCCAGGGCCAGGGACAGGACCAGCAGGCCCAGGGCGATGGCCAGACAGGTTTCCAGGAACGGTGTCATCGCAGCACCTTCAGGATGCGGCTTTCCATGGCGGCCTTGGTATCGTCGCGCAACTGGTCGGGATCGGCGGCGAACATGGCATGCATGTAAAGCACCTTGCGGTCGGGCGAGATATCCAAGGTGAGCGTGCCCGGCGTCAGGGTGATGGAGCAGGCGAACAGCGTAATCTCCAGATCGGTTTTCGCCTCCAGCGGTACCGCGATGATGGCCGGCCGGATCGGCGGGCCGATACCCAGCACGCCCTTCGCCACGGCCCAGGCAGAGACGAAAATCTCCTTCACCAGCCAGATCGCATAGGCCGCACCGCCCCAGGTGCAGCGGAAATAGCGCTCCTTCGGGAACAGGGGCCGGGCCAGCCACAAGATCAGGTGGGCCAGGATGAAGCCCGCCGTAAAGCCTGTCAGGCTGAAATCGGCATTGATCGCCATCCAGGCCAGCGCCAGCAGGATGTTAAGGGCCAGCAGGATCATGGCATGTCTCCCGTCCGGTGCGGCACTTCACCCACCAGGGTCGGCTCCGGCTCCGCCCTGCCGCCCAGGACCGCCTCCACATAGGCGCTGGTGTCATGCAGGCTGCTGCCCACCCGCGCCGCGATGTTCAGCAGCCGGTCGGGGTTCACCCCAATGCTGACGGTGATCAGCGACAAGAACAGCAGCGGCAGAACCAGCGCATAGGCGCGGCCCAGCGGCAGGCTGCTTAGAAGGTCGGCAGGCGGCTCCGCCGGCGCCTTCCACACTGCTTCCGCCCACACACGGCCGACCAGCCAGATGGTCAGCAGACCGCTGACCAGCAGGGCCGCAACCATGACATAATGTTCGGTCTCCAGCCCCGCCTTAACCAGCAGCAGCTTGCCCCAGAAGCCCGACAGGGGCGGGAACCCGGCGAGCGAGGCCAATGGGACAAACAGCAGCACACACAGCCAGGGTGCAGCCTTGAACAGCCCACCCAGCCGCGCGAACGCGGTATCCGCCCCGCCCGACAGGCGGCGGACCAGACCGGCGCCTAAGAACAGGTTGGTCTTCACAACAATGTCATGCACCAGATAGAAGGCCGTGGCCGCCAGGGCCAGCGGGGTGGCGATGGCCAGCCCCATGACCATGCAGCCGATATGGGCCACCACCTGCCAGGACCAGGCCCGCGTCAAATCCCGCGCCGCCAGCGACCCTAGGGCGCCCACAATCATGGTGATGCCCGCCATCCACAGCAGGATGGAATGGGTCCAGCCAGCATCGCCGGTGAAGATCAGAGTGAACACCCGCAGCAGGGCATAGACGCCGACCTTGGTCAAAAGCCCGGCGAAGATGGCCTGCACGGCCACGGCGGGCGTGTGGTAGGCGGCGGGCAACCAGAAGAAGAAGGGGAACAGGGCCGCCTTCATCCCAAACGCGATGATGAACAGGACCGCGATGGCGCTGACCAGCCCCTGATTGGCGACCTGGGGCAGGCGCTGCGACAGGTCGGCCATGTTCAAGGTGCCCGTGATGCCGTACAGCAGCGCCACAGCCAGCAGCAGGCAGGCTGTCGCCACCAGATTGATGGCGACATATTTCACGGCACCGTCGATCTGCAGCTTGGTTCCGCCCAACGACAGCAGCACGAAACTG
>CALRNG020000119.1:0-9030 GCA_943369495.1 Rhizobium sp. Q54 | reverse complement strand
ATCCAGTTGCTTGCCTTTGACGGTAACTTGCATATTCGACCTGTCGTTTCAGGGCGCATGGCCAGACCCGAAGGAACCGTTATCCAGGAACCGGCATCCAGACCGGGAGTCCCAGGATTGGTCTTCCTTCAGCGGCCAGCGCAGGGGTTACAACCCAAGGGCCTTTTCCCGACGGCGCTGGACTGAAGATGGGATCTTCATACCCTCACGATACTTCGCCACCGTCCGGCGTGCAATGTCGATCCCGTCTGCCCGCAGGATTTCCACGATTTTATCGTCGGACAGCGTGTCATCGGCTTTTTCGGCGTCGATCAGGGCCTTGATGCGATACCGCACAGCCTCGGCCGAGTGTGCTGCCTGGCCGTCGGCACCCTGGATCGCCGAAGTGAAGAAGTATTTCAGCTCGAACACGCCGCGCGGGGACGACAGGAACTTATTGGTGGTCACCCGGCTGACCGTGCTTTCATGCATGCCGATGGCCTCTGCGATATCGCGCAGAATCAGCGGCTTCATGAATTGCAGCCCGTGCAGGAAAAAGGCGTCCTGCTGGCGCACGATCTCTGTTGCGACCTTCAGGATGGTGTTGGCGCGCTGATGCAGGCTTTTCACCAGCCAACTCGCCGACTGGAACTGTTCGGCGATATATTCCTTGTCGGCCTTGCTGCGCGCACCCGTGGTGACACGGCTATGGTAGCGCTGATTGACCAGCACACGGGGCAGCGTCTCGGTATTCAGCTCCACCACCCAGCCGCCGCCGGGGCTGGCGCGCATCAGGATATCGGGTACGACGGTCTGAACAGGCTCGAAATCGAAAGACAGCGCCGGCTTGGGGTTCAGCGCCTTGATCTCCGCCACCATGTCCGACAGGTCTTCGGCGTCGCAGCCGCAGACCTTCAGCAATTGCTGGAGATTGCGCGCCGCCAGCAGGGGCAGGTGGTTCAGCAGCGCTTGCATGCAGGGGTCCAGGCGGTTCTTCTCCCGCAGCTGGTTGCCCAGACATTCGGCCAGGGTGCGCGCGAAGATGCCGGCGGGGTCGAAACGCTGCATGCGCTTCAACACGGCTTCCACCTGCTCCAGCCCGCAACCCAGTTGGACCGCCACTTCCTCCAGATTGCCGGTGAAGTACCCGGCCTCATCCAGATGATCCATCAGCGCGAAGGCCACCAGCCGGTCCAGCCGGTCTGGAAAATCCATCGTGATCTGTTCTTCCAGATGGTCGCGCAGCTTGGGCCGCTCTGTCAGGGTCGCCTCGAACCCTTCGCCATCATCGTCGAATCCGCCTGACCGCGACGACCAGTCGCCAAACTGCTCGCCAGAGCCCAATCCGGCACTGTCCATGTCGGCGGCGGAGCTGTTGGTGTAGACATTCTCGTAATCGGTATCGAGCGGGGCGTCGTTGGACCCGGCCATCCGGTCGGAGGTCGCCAGTTCCACCGTGTCGGCAACGCGGGCCTCGTTCACCGGGGCCGGCGCTTCCTCCCGGTCGACACCGGTGGTCGGCGCATCGTTCCAGCCGGTGCCGTCATCACGCTCGAGCAGCGGGTTGCGCTCCAGCTCCGAATCCACATATTCGGCCAGCTCCAGGTTCGACAGCTGAAGAAGCTTGATCGCCTGCTGAAGCTGCGGCGTCATCACCAGCGACTGTGCCTGGCGTATATCGAGCCGTTGCTGAAGCGCCATTCTTGCCGGAAAACCTGTTCTGACGGGCTTATATCTGCCGGTTGCACCAATGCCGGGTCAAAGGTCCGACGATGGTCACCCCTGAAAAGCCGCCGCCATCATCCTGTGACGGCCTCTCGGCTGGCATACCCCCGTCGGCTGTCCCCAGCGAGGCCCAAGGTACGTTGCAAGACGCGTGCCCGCAACAGTTAGGCCCCGCGGGGGTGAAAATTATTCCATTGCTTTCTGGCAAACCCTTACTTCATCGCGTCTGCCAGATTCCGCTTGGCAATTTGATTGGAACTGAATAGTTTAATTAAACTATGAAAGCCGAACTCCTCATCCTGGGCATCCTGCATCGCGGGGATATGCATCCCTACGAGATCAAGCGACGCCTGACCCACGCCATGGTCGACCGCTATGTCGATATCGATGTCGGCACGCTCTATTACGCGGTCCGGCAATTAGCCAAGGACGGCCATATCAAAGCGGTCGGGGAGGAGCGGGTGGCCCGTGGCGGCGCGCGCACCGTCTATTCCCTGACCGACAGCGGGCGAGAGCGGTTCTCCATTCTGATGGTGGAGCAGTTCAGCCTGCGACAGCCGGCGTTCCATCCACTTCACCCGGCCCTGCTGTTCCTGCACCGCGCTGATCCGGCGGCCATCCTGCCGCTGCTGACCGGACGGATGGCGGCGTATCAGGAAGGCCACGCCATGCTGACGGGCCTGCTGGCCGGTATGGGCGGCATGCTCAGCACGGGCAGTCAGCTGCTCATGGAACATTGCCGGGAAACGGCCGCGCTGGAGGTGTCCTGGCTGCAACGGGTGATCGCGGCGGTCCAGGCCGGTGCCCGCGACGCCGATATTGCCGGGCTGGCGTCGGCGGGCCTGATCCCCGCCGACTTCCAGGAACAAAACCCCACCACGGAACCGCATGATGAAAACGCCTGAAGCGCAGGCCGCGCGCCGCGCCCTGTTCGCCAACCGTAACTTCCGCTGGCTGTTGGCCGGCGGGGTGATTTCCATGCTGGGGGATCAGTTCACGCTGCTGGCCATGCCCTGGCTGATGCTGAAACTGACGGGCGACACGTTGGCGCTGGGGTTGGTCCTGGCCATCATGGGGGTGCCGCGCGCCCTGTTCATCCTGGTGGGCGGGGCCTTGACCGATCGCTATTCGGCCCATCGCGTGCTGATGCTGACCAAGTATGTCAACACGGTGCTGCTGGGGCTGCTGGGCGGTCTGGTCTGGTTCGATACGCTGCCCCTCTGGGCGCTCTATCCGCTGGCGCTGGGTATCGGGCTGGCCAGCGCCTTTTCCATCCCCGCTGGTACTTCCATCCTGCCCACGGTGGTGGCGCGCGAACAGCTGGCGGCGGCCAATGGGATGATGATGGGGCTGCGGCAGGTGGCGCTGCTGTTGGGCCCGGCGCTGGCCGGGCTGCTGATTGCCCTGTCGGCGCCGGGCGATGTGGCCGTGACGGGGGCCAAGGATAGCGGCACCGGCCTTGCCTTCCTGCTGGATGCCGCCAGCTTCGCCCTGTCGGCCTGGACGCTGGCCAAGGTAAAGGCCGTCAAGGCCGACCCGACCGCCGCCGCCGCTGGCCTGTTCCGGTCAATCGGGGAGGGGCTCCGCTATTTCTGGTCCGACACGCATCTACGGGCTCTATGCCTTTATTTTGCGGCCGTGTCGGCCTTGATCGCGGGTCCGGTGCAGGTGGGCCTGCCCGTGCTGGTGGACCAGCGTTTGGGTGGGGCCGGCCTGCTGGGCGCCGTGTTGGCGGCCCATGGCGCGGGCACGCTGCTGGGGCTGGCCGTGTCGGCGGCGCGGCCCTCCTGGCGGCTGGGCACCTTGGGCCTGACGATCCTGGCCGTCGATACGACCTGTGGCCTGCTATTCCTGCCCACGGCCCTGGTCACGGCGGCGTGGCAGCTGATCGGCCTGCTGTTCACCGTGGGGGCGATGGCGGGGTTCCTGCAGGTCCGGGTCTGGACCTGGATGCAGCGCCGGGTGCCGCCCGCCATGCTGGGCCGCGCCATGTCGCTGTTCATGTTCATCTTCATGGGCGTCGGGCCGCTATCTGCCGCCGTCACGGGTGCCCTGCTGCGACAGGTGTCCGTGACGCAGATGATGGTGGCGGCGGGCGTCAGCCTGATTACCCTGGCGCTGGCCGGAATGGTACTGACTCCCATCCGGCATGTGCGCGACGCGACGGCCTGATCATGTGGCGGTTGCGTTCGCCTCAGCGCTGTGTGGCTGCCAGCCGCAGCCCCAGCAGCACGAACCCCGCCGCAAAGCCCCGGCGCAAAAGCAGCAGCAGCCGGGGCCGAGCCAGGACATGGCTACGGAACGACGCTGCAAACAGGGCATAGGCGGCGAAGGTGGCAAAGGTCAGCCCCATGAACACCGCGCTCAGTTCCAGCATGCGCGGCACCGGGTCTGGCGCGTCGCTGGGCACGAACAGCGGCAGGAAGGCCACGAAGAAGATCGACAGTTTCGGGTTCAGCAGGTTCATCAGCACACCCGACAGGATCGTCCGCCCCACCCCCCGTGGTGCGGCAGCCGTGTCCAGCTGAAACGCCCCGCCATCGCGCCAGATGCCCCAGGCCATGTAAAGCAGGTAGGCGACCCCGGCATATTTCAGGATATCGAAGGCAACCGCGCTGGTATGCAGCAGGGCGGCAAGGCCCGTGATGGCCGCCAGCATATGCGGCAGGATGCCGATGGTGCCGGCCAGCGCCGCCAGCAGGCCGGCCCTTAGCCCCTGAGACAGGGCCGATGCCAGGGTGTAGAGGGCGCCCGTGCCCGGCGTGGCGATAATGATCAGGGCGGTGATCAGGAATTCGACGCTCATGATGCTCTCCGGATCGTCATAATCCGGGGCAGGGTGGCGGCATCCGCCCTTCAGGTCTTGAACGGAATTGCAGATGGCGCCACGGCGCGGGCATAGGCGGCGGGCGTCACCCCGAAACACCGGCTGAACAGCCGGGTCATGTGGCTCTGGTCGGCGAAGCCCGCTTCCGCCGCTGCCTGGGCCAGTGGTACGCCCTCCCGGATCAGGCGGCGGGCCAGATGCAGGCGCCGCTGTATCAGATAGGCATGCGGGGTCAGGCCCGTGGCCGCCGCGAAACCGCGCAGCAACTGGAACCGGCTGACCCCGGACAGGGCGGCCAGCGCGCCAAGGCTGACCGGGCTGGCGGGATCATCGTCAATGCAGACGCGGGCCAGGGCCACGGGCGGCGGCGGCGTGACGGGTCGGGGGCCGTCGCGCAGCAGCCGTGCGCTGAGCCCCAGCAATGCCTCTTCTGACGCCAGGGCGGCAGTGGGGCCGCCCTGGGTGACGGCGGCGAACAGCCGCTCAAACCAGGGGTGCAGCCTGGCATCATCCAGGACGGGGCGGATGAACTCCCCGCCGCCGCCCGTATCCTGAACAGCATGGGCGATCAGGGTGGGATCAAGATAGAGCATGCGCCAGGTACGCTGCCCATCGCCGATGGGGCTGCCGCAATGGACCTCGCCGGGATTGACGGTGACCATGGTGCCCGGCCCCGCCTCTACCATGCCGCGCCCGCTGCTGGACCGCTGCGCCCCCTGGTCGAACAGGCCGATACCATAGGTGTCGTGGCTGTGGCGGGGATAGGCATGGCGCGTGGAAGCCAGGACGGCGGTGATCCCGTCCATATGGCTGGGCGGCATCCGGAAGGGGCGGGCCTCGGCCATCTCAACCCCTCCGCAAGGACGCCCTTACAGGCTGAACCGCTCGCCCAGATAGACGCGGCGCACATCCTTGTTGGCGACAATCTGCGACGGGGCACCCTCCATCAGGACGACGCCGTCATGCAGGATATAGGCGCGGTCCACGATATCCAGCGTCTCGCGCACATTATGATCGGTGATCAGCACGCCGATGCCGCGTTCGCGCAGATGGCCGACCAGTTCACGGATTTCGTTCACGGCGATGGGGTCCACGCCCGCGAACGGTTCGTCCAGTAGGATGAAATGCGGCTGGCTGGCCAGCGCGCGGGCGATTTCCGCGCGCCGGCGCTCACCACCCGACAGGGCCAGGGCCGGCGTGCGGCGCAGATGCGTGATGGAAAACTCGGCCAGCAGTTCATCCAGCCGCTGCTCGCGGATATCGCGGTCGGGCTCCACCACCTCCAGAACGGCGCGGATATTGTTCTCCACGCTCAGGCCCCGGAAAATGCTGGCTTCCTGCGGCAGATAGCCGATGCCCAGGCGCGCGCGGCGATACATGGGCAGGGAGGTGACGTCAATCCCGTCGAGCGTGATACTGCCATGGTCGGGCAGGATCAGGCCGGTGATGATGTAGAAGCAGGTGGTCTTGCCGGCCCCGTTGGGACCCAGCAGTCCCACCGCCTCACCCCGGTTCACTGACAGCGAGATGTCGCGCAGGACCGGCCGGCCCTTGTAGGCCTTGCCGATGCGTGACGCCACAAGGCCCGTATTGTCGGTGACCAGACGGGGACCGGCTGCCGACTTGTCCTGGGTGGGTTGGGTCATGGCTTCTCGCTCCCGGTGGGGTTGGCGGGCGGGCGGGGCTGCTGCGGCATGCCGCCTTCACCCTGCCGGTTGGGGATGAACAGACCCTTTACACGCTCGCCCGTGGCAGGCGCAGTCGCTGGCGGGGCCGCACCCGGCGTACGGGATAGAATACGGCTGATACCCGTCTTCAGGTCAACCTCTGCCGCAGGGCCATTCAATTGATTCTGGCCGCGCGTGACGCGGACATTGCCGGTCAGCAGCGCGCGTTCGCTGTCCAGGTCATAGGTGGCCTTGTCGCCGCGCGCCGTTTCCGACTTGGTCGTGATCACGACCCCGCCATCGGCATCGACCCGCGACAGGCCCAGCTTGTCATTGGCATCGCGCGCCAGCAGCGCCACCAGACGGTCGGCGCGGATACGGTCCTGCGGGCGGGCGGCCAGGGCGTCGCCCCGCGCCACGGCCAGTTCCTGTTCGCGCCAATATTCCAGACTGTCGCGCGCCGTCACCGTCTCATTCGGGGTGGTCAGGCGCAGGCCTTCGCCGGTCAGCACCGCCACCGACTTGTCCAGGTCATAGATGGCGCGCGACCCATGGGCCGTGCGGTCGGTATTCTTCAGCTGCACATTGCCTTCGGCCAGCAGACGATAGACCTCGTTGCCGCCATCCTTGCTCTTGCGGAAATAGGCGGCCAGTGTGTCGGCGGTCAGGACCATGTCGCCCTGCGTGGCCGTGGCCCCGCCACGCGCGATGGCGACCTGCAATTTCTCGTGATACTCGAACCCGGCGGGGGCATCGATCTCGATCGGCCGCGACCCGCCGATTTCCAGCGATGGGGCGGCGGCGGGAACCTCCGGGGCCGGGGCCTGCTGCGCCAGGCCTGTGCCGGCAGCCAGCGCCAGACCCAGCGCCAATGGTGCCAGACGGCGTCCCCACCCGATCGTCACCCGCGTCACAAACTTCATGGTGCCGTCGCCCCCGGCTTGTCATTCGTTTGGGCCGTCTGGACCGATCCCGATCCAAAGGCGCGCAGCCGCGCATGGCCGGTGAAGACCAGCACATCGCCATCCTGCAACACGCGGAACCCGCCGGCTTCCACCGTCCCCATCGGCCCCTGGCCCTCCACGGGCTTATTGCCCCAGGCAATGCCCTTCTTCACATCCAATATGGCTTCCTGCGTGCGCAGTTCATACCCCGACCCATGATAGAAGCTGACAGGCCCCTCCAGCGACAGGAGTTGCTTGTCCTGGTCATACACACCCTTGGCGGCCACCATGGACAGCCAGGTGCCGCGCTTCAGGGTGATGTCGGCCTGCGGCACCGTCAAATCCACGATGGACCGGCCACCGCCCTGTTGTGCGGCGCGTTCGGCGCGGATTTCAAAGGGCTGGTCGCCCTTGTCGGTGCCCAGATAGCGGGCCTGGGTCAGTTCCAGGTCGCCCTGCGCCGGGCCCGGCTTGGACGTGTCCGACGATCCGCTGAACAGCGGCCAGATGAAGATGGTCAGCAGCACCACGCCCGCGACCGCCGGCAGGGCCACCCGCGCCACCCGCACCGCCTTGCTGTGCGCAAACGGGTCCCGTCCGCCGCCTGCCGGCAGGCGCGGCGCGATGGGCCGGTTGGACGGGGCGGGGGCGGTGGCCATGGGGTCCTTAAGGGATGGTCGCAAATCAATGGCGCAGGAGATGACAGAATAGCGGGGCAATTCTGTGACGGGCCGCACAGGGCCGGCCCGCCATGCGGTGCACGCGGCACAGTGCGCGACGCGTAACGGCACGCATCGCGCCACCGGCTTGGCGGTCAGTGCGAGAAGATATCCGGCTCTTCCCAGCCCAGCAGGTCGAGCTGTCCACGCGCCGGCAGGAAGGCGAAGCAGGCCTCAGCCAGTTCGCGCCTTCCTTCGCGCTCCAGCAGCGCGTCCAGCTTTTCCTTGATCTGATGCAGGTACAAAACGTCGGAAGCGGCGTATTTCAGCTGCTCCTCAGTCAGGTCCGTCGCGCCCCAGTCGCTGGATTGCTGCTGCTTGGACAGCTCAATCCCCGTCATCTCCTTGCACAGATCCTTCAACCCGTGCCGGTCGGTGGAGGTGCGGACCAGCTTGGAGGTGATCTTGGTGCAGTAGAGGGGCGCGCAGGTGATGCCCAGCGCCTTGTACAGCACGGCCACATCGAAGCGCGCGAAATGGAACAGTTTCAGAACCGCCGGATCTTCCATCAGGCGCTTCAGGTTGGGGGCCAGCGTCTGGCCCTTGCCGATCTGCACCAGATGCGCGTTGCCATCGCCCGAGGAGAGCTGCACCAGGCACAGCCGGTCGCGGTGCGGATTCAGGCCCATGGTCTCCGTATCGACGGCGACGACGGGTCCCAGGTCCAGACCGTCGGGAAGGTCACCATCGTAAAGGGAGATCTGGGACATGGGGCTTTTCCTTGGCTGACAGGCAGTATCGTTCCCATCCCTTATCGGTTGCCGGCCCCGTCATCGCAAGGGGCGATGCCGCAAGGGTCCGATGCCGGGGACGGGGTCCAGAAACGCTTAAGGCCGCCGGAGTGACCGGCGGCCTTAAGTGCGTTACATCGGAATGGTGCCCAGAAGAAGACTCGAACTTCCACACCTTGCGGTACAGGTACCTGAAACCTGCGCGTCTACCAATTCCGCCATCTGGGCGTTTTCCGAACCGCGCTTTCCATCGTTACCGCTGGGCGGCGCGTCGTGGAGCGGCTGTATAAAGGCGGGCTTTGCGGGCGTCAACAGGTTTGTTGGATTTTTTTGGCGCGGATGGGGCGGGGCCTAGAAACGCTTAAGGCCGCCGGAGTGACCGGCGGCCTTAAGTGCGTTACATCGGAATGGTGCCCAGAAGAAGACTCGAACTTCCAC
>CALRNG020000118.1:0-9096 GCA_943369495.1 Rhizobium sp. Q54 | reverse complement strand
TCCAACCCCGCCCTGTCGCGCCGCACCCTGCTGGGTATGGCAGCGGGTGGACTGTGTCTGGCCGCCGGCCCTGCCCGCGCCTTCACCCTGGCAGGCACCATCTGGGAGGAGACGGGGCGGCTGGCACAGCTGGACCCCTATCTGCTCTACGCCGTGTCCTATGTCGAAAGCCGGCAGGACCGCAAGGGACGCACCGGTCCCTGGCCCTATGCCGTGCGCACCAACATCGAGTCCTACTTCCCCGACAATTTCACGGCGGCCATGGACCTGATCCATAGATTGCCCGCCGAAGAGGTGAAGGACGCCGATCTGGGCTGGATGCAGGTCAATGTGCGCTGGCACGGCCACCGCGTCGCCGATATCAGCCATCTGCTACATCCGGGCATCAACCTGCGCATCGGGGCCGGCATCCTGCGCAAGGCGCTGGACAGCCTGCCGGGCGACACGGCCCGCGCCATTGGCCGCTACCATACCTGGATGGACGAGGGGCGGGGCCGGACCTATGGTGAGCGCGTCCTGGCCCTGCGTGAACAGCTACGCCGTGCGCCGCCATCCCTGCCATGACGATGCGGACCCTCTACACGTCGAATGACCAGGGCAGATCAAGACTGTTCCAGCCCACAAAGACCTGATGCGCCCCCTGGGCCAGACGCCACTGGCCCTCCCAATACTGGAAGGCCCTGGGCGGCAAATTGATGCTGAAACCCTGCTGTTCATCCGCCGGCACCGGCAACGCCGCAAAGCCACGCAGATGGCGTATGCCATCGGGGCCGGCGACATAGACCTGCGGCACCGCCTTGCCCGCCCGCTCGCCGGACAGGTTGCGCACCTGCCCGCTGACAGCGACACCCGTGACCGGATCGCCCGTGATCGTCACGTCCGACAGCGTGAACCGGGTATAGCCGACGCCGGCGCCAAACGCATGCAGCGGGGCGACATCGGCTGCCTGCATGCCCAGATAACCGATCAGATGACCCTCCCGGTACAGCACATCGCCGCCGGGCAGGGGCTTCAGGTCGAAGGCGGGGTAGTCGCCATCCTTCGCCGCGATGCTGAGCGGAAGACGGCCCCCCGGCTCCCGCAGGCCGGCCAGCACCTGGGCCAGGGCCGGGCCATATTGTTCGCCCGGATACCAGGTCACCATCAGGGCGCGCACCTTGTCCTGCCAGGACAGATCGAAGGCATGGGCGACATTGCAGATGGCGACGATGTTGGTGTTGACGTGCCGGACCCGGTCGATCAGGTCAAGCTGCGCCGCCGGCAGGGCCGTGCCCGCGCGATCCTTGCTTTCCACCCCGGAATCCGCCGTTTCACCCAGCATCAGCAGGACCAGATCGGCCTTGGCAGCCATGGCGACGGCGCGGTTCAGCATCGCTTCGGGCAGATCGGGGCCCCGCACACCATACCAGAGGCCCTGGGCGCGGGCAGGCGTGTAGGACAGTTCAAAACAGAGCAGCGCCGGCTTGCCCGCATTCAGGTCCACCTGCACATGCTCGCTGTCGCCCCCCTTCAGCATGCCCATCAGGTCCGCCGGGGAGACCGGTCCACCGCCGGTATAGACATTCCGGCCATCGACGGACAGCGTCACCGTGCCCGTGCCGCCAATATGCAGGCGGTGGGGGCCGCTGCGTTCCGGGGTGATCCAGCCGGTGGCGCGGATACGCCCGGCCACGCGCAACGGGTCACAACCCGGCAGGCCCACGAACCAGGTCAGGGAATTGGTGTCGCGGGTTTCGGCATGAACCGGCTCGCCTGTCCCGTCATGGCCTTCAAGCCATTCAACGGTCAGCCCCTGCGTCGCCCCGTCGCCCAGATCACGGTACGGTGTGGCCTTGATCGGCGGCAGGCGGTATTCCGGCTCCACACCTTGTTCATAGCTGACCTCGCACGCCTGCCCGAACTGGGCACGGATGGCGTCCAGGGGGGTGATGAAGTCGGGGCGGACCGCGATCTTGGCAAAGGTGCCGCCCTGCAGGCAGGGGCTGGCGGCATTGGGACCGATGATGGCGATGCGCTGCACGCGCTTGGGCGAAATGGGCAGGACCGGCCCGTCATTCTTCAGCAGCACAAAGCCCGCCGCCGCCGCCTCGGTCAGGGTTTCGGCGATGTCGGCCACAGGCGACTGACGGTCAAGCGCGTCGATACGGGCAACGGCACCGGAAAGGCGGTTGACCGCATCGGTCAGCCGTTCTTGCGTCACCTTGCCATCACGCACAGCCGCCCCGAACTTGGTGCCCAGCACGCGGTCGGGACCGGGCATGTCCAGGTCCAGACCGGCCAAGGCCGACCGCACGGTATCGCGCGTGCCAAACCAGTCGGAAACGATGAAGCCCTGAAAGCCCCAATCGCCCTTCACAATGTCAGTCAGCAGCGCTTTATTTTCTACGCAGTAGTCGCCGTGCAGGCGATTATACGCGGCCAGCATGCCGATGCAGCCGGCCTGATGCGCCATCTCAAATGGCAGCAGATAAACCTCCCGCAGGCCACGGTCGGAAATGACGGCGTTCATCGTATCGCGGTCGGTTTCGCTGTCATTGCAGACCAGATGTTTGGCAACGGACGCGACGCCCTGGCCCTGCAAGCCCGATATCCAGGCCGCACCCAGCCGGCCCGCCAGATAGGGGTCTTCGCCAAACAGCTCAAACGCGCGACCGCAAAGGGGGCTGCGCTGCAAATTCAGGTTGGGCGCCAGCACCGCATCAACGCCCAGACGCCGCGCCTCCATCCCCACAATGGCCCCGACGCGGGCCACAAGTGCTTCATCAAAGCTGGCGCCCAGGGCGGTGCCGCAGGGGGTCAGGGTGGCGACGTCGCGTTCATCGACGCGACCGGACGCGATGCCCATGGGGCCATCGGCCATCAGAATGGAACGGATGCCCGGCAGTTCCGCCGTTGACCACAAGTCGCGGCCAGCCGTCAGAACCGCCAGATCAAGCAGAGAGCTGGACATGGGTGTCTCCCCCCGTTTGTCTTGATTGGATCACCCCTGTCCTGTCGAAGACGGGATGATCAGGGTGATCAGCGCGGACGGGCCAGCATCATGATCTGCGCGGCCTGCGCCTTCACCTGACCCAGAAGGTCGGGATCGATCAGCCGGCCCTCGGCGTCGAACGGCTTCTGCGCGATGCTGTTGATGGCAATGCCCAGCGGCGTGGGCCAGCCGCGCATGGCGTGGGTTATACTGCGCAGCGCGGACAAGGTCACCCCACCCGCCTGCCACCCGGCTGCCGAGACGATCAGACCCACCGCGCGCCCATCGAAATAGACGCGGGTGTCGGTGCGCAGATCCTCCAGCAGGTCGATGGCATTCTTCACCAGACCCGACACGCCGCCATGGTAGCCGGGGCTGCCGATGACGATGCCATCGGCTGCCCGTATGGCCTCCACGAACTCGATCTGCTCCACCGTCCGGCCTGGATTCTCCGGCGCGAAATGCGGCATGGCGGCCAGGGTGGCACCGCCAAACAGGCGGGTTTCAGCCCCCAGTTCCGCCGTGGCGTCCAGGACGGCGGCCACCATCCGCTCCCCTGACGAACCGGGCCGGGTGGTGCCCCCGAACCCAACGATCAGCGGCTTTGCCATCATGCCCCCCCATTCAGGGCCGGCATGACGATGCGCGACAGATAATCCATAGTCTGGTTCGCGTACGCCTTGCGCTTGGCCGTCAGCGGACCGGTCAGCAGGCCACACAGGACATTGCCGATGCCCAGATCCTGATAGGGCTTCAAATGCTCAATCACCGTCTCCGGGCTGCCATACAGGCACCAGGTGCCGATCCAGTCCTCGGTCAGGGCGTTGGGCGTATGGTCGGTCTTCTTGTTGGCCGCCGTCGCTTCCGCCTTGGCATTGAAAGCCGCTTCACGGTCCACGGCGGCCTGATAGTCGGTCAGGATGTCTTCCAGCTCTGCCCGCGCCTGCGCTTCGGTTTCGGCGATATGGACGCACTGATAGGTGTGCGTCGTCCAGGACAGGGCATCGGCAACGCGCTCGGCGGAATGGCCGGCAGCCAGCAGCAGGTCGCGGTAGATGGTGAAGAATTTCTGCACATGCTTGAACGGCTCCGTCCCGCCGATCTGCGGCGGGGTGAAGGCCGGGATGAAGGCGGGCCAGCCGAACTGCGCCGCACGGCGCGCGCTGCTTTCCTTCATCGCCACCGGCATCAGGCGGGCATGGCCGGGCGTATAGGCCACGGGCGCGATACGCTGCACCACCTCGCCCTTATAATGACCATTATCGAAGGCGACAGGCGCATCTTCCGGCTTCTTGGCCCAGAGCTGTTCCGCGATGGCCAGGTTCTCTTCGGCCAGACGCGAGGCGTCTTTGTAATTCACACCAAAGCCGATCATCTCCTCCGGCGTGGTGCCGCTGCCGACGCCAACCAGCAGGCGGCCTTCCGTCAGCTGATCCAGGATGTTCACGCGCTCGACAAACCGCACGGGATGGTGCAGCGGAACCGTGGTCACGGAGAAACCGAAATGCATGCGCTTGACCCGCGCCGCCAGATAGGCCGCGAACATCATCGGATCGGACGCGATGGGCATATAGCCCGTGAAATGATGGTCAGGCAGGAACACGGCGTCGAATCCCGCCGCCTCCGCCCGCTCCACATGCTCCACCAGATCCAGCATCAGATCGCGATCCTGTTCCTCACCGGTACAGCGGGCATTCAGAAAGGTCGAAAAACGCATGGGATTCCTCCTGTGGCGGCCATCGGTCCCTTCCGCTCGCGCCCCGCATTGGGGTAGGCTCATGGTGGCCATGGCTTTCGAATTAGAATTGCTATTCTGAATAGCTAACGGAGCAAACAGCTCGGTGTCAATCGAAACCCACGCCGGATGGATGTATTTTTTTCTGTGCCTTAACGGGTAACGGGCGATGCAATTACCGCATTGACAAAACAGTTCCGCCGCCAGCATCATTATTGGAATCATAATTCTGTTATGGCGTTCCTTACGCCATCGGGGAGGAAATCCATGGCTGATCAGGCCATCGCGGCGCCGTCATCGGGCGACGCGCGCAAGGCGGGCATTGCGCAAGCCATCATTCTGGTGATCAGCGGCTTCCTGCCAATCCTGGCCATCGTGTCGCTGACCCCTGCGGTGCCAACCATTCTTGATCATTTCAAGGATGTGGCGAATGCCTCCCTGCTGGTGCCGGTGCTGGTCTCGGCCCCCGGTCTTGCCATCGCGATCCTGGCGCCGTTCGCCGGCATGCTGGTGGACCGGTTCGGCCGCCGGCCGCTGCTGGTCTGGGCGACATTCTTTTACGGTATCGCCGGCTCCCTGCCCTTCTTCCTGGACAGCCTGCATGCGGTGATCGCGTCCCGCCTGCTGCTGGGCGTGACAGAGGCCGCGATCCTGACCATCGTCAACACCCTGATCGCTGACTATTACGACGCCAAGGGCCGGCGCCGCGTCCTGATGATCCAGGGGCTGGCGGGACCGGCCATGGCGTCGGGCGTCATTGCCCTTTCGGGCCTGCTGACGACGCTCAGCTGGAACGGCATGTTCCTTATCTATCTGATCGCGCTGCCCATTTTTGTGGGCATGCATTTCATGATCTTCGAACCCGGCAGGACGGCCAGCGGCGCGCCTGTCGCCCAGAAGGCGGATGACGGCCCGACCCCGCCCTTTCCCACCCGCGCGGTGGCGCTCTACGGCGTCGTGACCCTGTTCGCCTCCACCCTCTACTATGTCTTCATCATCCAGGGGGGGCTGGCCTTCCGGGAGGTCGGGGTGGACAGCCCCGCCCGCGTCGGTTCCCTGATCGCGCTGGCCAGCCTGGGCGTGCCCGTGGGCGCCCTGATCTTCGGCTGGATCGGCAAACGCGCGATGTCTTTGCAGATTTTCTGCTTCTTCGCGTTCCTGGGTGTCGGCCTTGCCGGCATCGGGCTGGCCCCGGACTATAAATGGATGATGGCGGTGCTGGTGATCCAGCAGATGGGGGCGGGCATGACGGTGCCGATCCTGATCGCCTGGGCACAAAGCAAGCTGCCCTTTGCCCATCGCGGGCGCGGCATGGGCATCTGGGCCTCCTGCTTCTTCCTGGGGCAGTTCACCAGCCCCTTCTTCGTGGCCGGCGCCAAGTCCGTTACGGGCGGCACTGTGCAGGCTGCCTTCCTGACCATGGGCATTGCCGCCCTGGTCGGTGCCAGCATCGCCCTTCTGGCATTGGCGAAGGGCAAGGCCGATACCGGCACCCGGTACTGACCCCCGTCCGGGGACCCTGTTTTAGCGCTTTGGCGCCAGGTTCGCATGCGCGGGCCGCCGGTGACCGCCCTGGCGGTCGCCGGTCAAACATGTCCCGTCTGGAGGACATCCATGTACCTCGCCGCCTGTATCGAGTGGCTGTTCGCCGCCGAACATCCGACCTTTGTTGACCGTATCCGTGCCGCCAAGGCAGCCGGCCTGACCGCCGTGGAATTCCACCTCTGGCGGGACAAGCCGCTGGCCGAGATCCGTCAGGTATTGGAAGAAACGGGCGTGAAGCTGGCCAGCTTTGTGGTGGAACCGCGCCGTTCCATCGTCGATCCGGCCCAGCATGGGGAATTCCTGGCCGCCGTCCGCGACAGCCTGATCGCCGCAAAGCAAGCAGGATCACCGGCCCTGGTCGTCGCATCCGGCTTCACCCGGCCCGATGTGCCGCGTCAGGATCATTTCGACGCTGCCGTCACCGCCCTGCGTCAGGCGGCAACCCTGGCGGCGCAAGCAGGCATCCTGCTGCTGCTGGAACCGCTGAACGACCGGGTTGAACATCCCGGCATGTATCTGGTCAGCACAACAGAGGGGCTGGACATGGTGGAAACCGTGAACAGCCCCAACCTGCGCCTGCTGTATGACATGTACCATTCCACCGTGATGGGGGAAGACCCGGCCCAGGTTCTGGCCGGGCGGTTCCATCTGGTTGGCCATGTACAGGTCGCCGACGTGCCGGGCCGGCACCAGCCGGGCAGCGGCACCATCGACTGGGCGCGTTACGTCGGCATCCTGCGTGACCTGGGCTATCAGGGCGCCATCGGCCTTGAATACAAGCCGACAGGCCCGACGCTGGACGGCCTGACCCAGGCGCGCCAGACGCTGGGCCTTTGAGAAAACGCGGAGGAAACGGCGATGTCGATCAACCAAGAGGGGGGCGGCATCGCCGCCCCACCGCTTTCCTGGCGGGCCAAGCTCAGCTATGGCGCCGGCGATTTCGGTTTCGGCCTGACCTGGAACATGGTCGGGGCCTTTCTGCTGTATTTCTATACCGATGTGGCGCTGCTGCCGGTGGGTGTGGTGGGGACGATGTTCCTGCTGTCGCGCCTGCTGGATGCCGCGTTCGACCCTGTTGTGGGTCTGGCTGTGGACAGGACGCGCAGCCGCTGGGGCCGGGTGCGGCCCTATTTCCTGTTCGGGGCGATCCCGTTCGGCCTATTCTGCGTGGCCAGCTTCTATGTTCCGCCCCTGGACGGCACCGGCAAGTTGCTGTGGGCCTGCGTCAGTTTCGTGGTGCTGGGCCTGCTCTATTCCGTCGTGAATATCCCCTATGGCGCCCTGATGCCGATGATGACGGTGCGGCAGGATGAACGCGTGCAATTGGGCAGCCTGCGCGCCGCCGGCACCGCCCTGTCGGTGATCGTGGCGACCGCCGCCACCCTGCCCCTGGTCCAGGCGCTGGGGGACGGGGACCAGGCACAGGGATTTCTGTGGGTCGCCATCCTGATGGCGGCGGTCACGGTGCTGCTGACCTTGAATCTGTTCGTCAGTTGCCGGGAAATGGTGCCCCCACCGAGGGGCCCGCGGGAAACCAGCCTTGCGTCCATCCGTGACATGCTGCGCAACCGGGCCTGGCTGGTGGTGTTCGGCTTTGCCTGCCTGAATTTCATTCGCTTCGGGGCGGTATTGTCGGTGACGGCCTATTTCGCCATCAACATCCTGCGGCAGCCCTGGATGATTTCCATCCTGCTGCCCGCCGTGTCGGGTACCTTGCTGATCGGATCGGCCATCGCTCCACCCTTCCTGAAGCGACTGGGCATGCGCACGGGCAACCGCGTGGCGCTGGCGGCGGCGCTGGTGCTGTATGGCGTCCTGCCCTTCACAGAGGCGGTGCCGGCCCTATTCCTGACCGTCTATATCCTGTCCTCGATCCTGATCAGCATCTCCATGACCGCCATCTTCGCCATGGCGGCGGAAGTTGTGGATTATCACGAGGCGCAGTTTGGCACCCGCAATGAGGGGCTGCTGGCCGCCGGCGTCAATCTGGCCATCAAGGTCGGCATGGCGCTGGGCGGGGCCATCGTCGCCTTCGGTCTGGCGCAGGCCGGTTATGACCCGGCCAATGTCGGGGATGAGGCGCGCCGGATGGTCCATATCCTCTATTACGCGCCGGCCATGCTGGCCATCGCGGCCCAGATCGTCTGTATCGGCTTCTGGCCGGAACGGCGCGGGTGATACCGACAAACAAGAAGGGGCATGGCGTTGATCGCCATGCCCCACAGTTCACCGAACCTGAGGGATTTGGAGGGATGGTCAGGCCGGGATCACCAGTTCCTTGGTGTCACGCGTAGTGGGCACAAACGGCAGATAGGAGACGCGGATACGCTCGGAAAGCTGGACCTTGTGCCGGCCCGGCGTCAGGCCGCCATCGCGCAGCACGGTGACCAGCGCCTTCTCCGCGAAGTTCCAGCGGTCGGTATACTCCGTCTCCATCTCATCCAGCGTCCAGGTGCGGCCCCGGACGGAGAAGCGGATATCCTGACGGGGAACCGGCACGCCATCGATGATGACGCCGATATCCTCCACCATCGACAGGCCGATGCCCCGGTAATAGGGCAGACGGGCCTGGAAGGCGAACCCGACGGTACGGCCATCCTGCTGGACATTGCCGTAGCCATCTTCACAGATCATGTATTTGTCGAACATGGGTGCGGCTCCTCAGGCGGCGGTGGCGGCGGGTTTGCCGATCAGCTTCTTGAACATTTCCTGCTGACGGCGGACCTGTTCGATGCTGTCCACGGGGAATGCATCCTGGATCCAGCGGTTGCCTTCGTACTCAGAACAGATATAGCCCTGGTAACCGCCCTTTTTCAGCACCCGGACGATCTCGTCGTAGGGAATG
>CALRNG020000117.1:0-9116 GCA_943369495.1 Rhizobium sp. Q54 | reverse complement strand
CTGTCGCGGACGGTGGAGCTGGCGGCCAGGCCACGCACATCGCCCCACCACCAGTATTTCTGGTTGGTGATGTTGAAGAGGCCGGCGCGCAGGGTGGCGAAGTCCGTCACGCGCCAGCGGGCAGTGGCGTCCAGCACGATAAAGTCACCGGGCGCAAAACAGCCGCCGGTGCAGGTACTGCCGATGCGAGACGTGGATTTCTGTGCCGAATAGATGGCTGAGATATCGCCAGCGAACCGCCCGTCGGTGGGTTCTTCCCAACTGACGCCCAGCGTCACCTTGACGGGATCAATGCTGTCCAGCGGGCGCTTCACCCCGCCCGTTTCCTGGTCACCCTTGGCATAGGCGGCACCGCCGATCAGGCCAAAGCCCTGGCCGATATCCCAGTTGGCCTTGGCCTCCAGCCCCCGGATCGTCACCTTGTTCAGGTTCACATATTGATATGTGGCGGGGCTGGCGGCCGTGAAATTGCCCGACACCAGCACCTGTTCGATGAAATCATCGTACCAGCCCTTGAACCCGGTGAGGGCCGCCTGCCACTGATTCCCGCGCAGACGCAGGCCCAGCTCCACCGTCCGGCTGCTTTCCGGCTTCAGGTCGGGGTTGGAGATGGAACGGTAATTCTGCAACGGGTTGGCAAAGCCGTTATTCACCTGTGACGGGGCCGGGGCCTTGAACCCTTCGGCATAGTTCGCGAACAGGCCGGCATTGTCGTTCAGCCAGTAAAGGGCCGCGAATTTGGGCGAGAAATGATCATCGCTCTGCCCCGTCGGTGTGCCCACGAACAGCGGATCGGCCTTGGGGTCGATCTTGTAATAATCGTAGCGCAAGGCGGGATAGAGCGAGAGGGCGCCGCCCAGCAACGTCACCTCATCCTGGATGAACAGGCCGGCCAGACTGTGGTCGGTGGTGGGGAAGGCGCGGGTGGGATAGGTCTCCCCCGCCGGCGGCACTGTCCCGTCACGGGTGCCGACCTGTTCGGTCAGGGAGAAATCGCCGCCATAGACCAGCAGATGGTCGATGCCATCGCCCTTGATGGACGTGCTGGCATCGACAGTCAGGCCCGTGACCTTGTTGTCGAATGTATTGATGCGCAACCGGTCGGCAGCACTATTGCGGTCTTCGGCGGAATATTGGCGCGTGTCGCTGTCCTGCCGGTAGAGCGTCCAGTGCAAATTGTCGATCACGCCACCATCGGCGGGGTCGTAACGGTGATCCAGGCTGACCCGGTCGCGGCGGACCGTATCATGCGCCTTGAGGCCGATGACGCTGGTCGCGAGCAGGGGCGGCACAGCGATGGCCGTCAGGACATCGGCCTCCATATCATGGTCGAACAGCTCATAGGTCAGGCGCAGCGTATGTTCGCCCGTCGGCCGCCAGACCAGCTTGGCCAGGGCCGAGTTATCGGCAATATCCTGCGGGTTGGCGGCGGTGCGGGTGCTGTTGGCGGTCTTGATCCCGCCCTTGTTTTCCGTCTCCTTGGCGTCGCGGCGGTTATAGGCCAGCATGGCCGACCAGTTGCCTTCCGTGCCCGCCAGGACCATGCCCTTGCCCCAGCCGCGGTCGGCCTCGCTATAGCCGGCCTTCACCTCTCCGCCATAGGCCTTGTCGCCCTGGATGAAATCGACGGGGTCCTTGGTGACGAAGCTGACAGCCCCCGCCAGACCGTCGGAGCCATAGAGGGCGGAGGCAGGCCCGCGCAGGATTTCGACCGATTTCAGCAAATCCAGATCGACATAATCGCCGCGCCCCACCGACTGCCCGCCAAAGGCAAAGGCGTCGGGTGCGCGGATGCCGTCGGTCTGGATCAGGACACGGTTGCCCTCCAGCCCCCTGATATTGAACCCGCTATTGCCGTCGCGGCCCGTATTGGCCCCGGCGGCGGTGAAACGGGTGGGCGACGAACGGACGGACACACCCGGTTCATGGCGGATCAGGTCCTTGATATCGGTGACCAGCCGGTCCTTCATTTTCTCCGCCCCGATGACGCTAACGGTTGCCGGCGCCTCCAGCGTTTCCTTGGCCGTACGGGTGGCGATCACCGTGATCTCACTGACCTGCATGTCGGCGGCATCGGCCACCTGTACATCCTGCGCACCGGCAGGGGCGGCCAGGGCCAACAGAACCAGGGGCAAGGCCGTCATATTCCGGCAAGACACAATCCCACACTCCCAACGTCAATTGCGAACCACTCGCAATATCAATATTAATAATGCGGATGAGAATCAATATCATTTTGACGGCTTTGTGCAGCCGGTGGCGGGATCGTGGCGCGAGCGCAGGGATTATGGCGGCATCGCGTCGCGTCCGGCGTGGAAAAGCCCTTGAAATTCCGACGCTTTGCCCCGGATGCGCCCCGGGTCCGCCACCGGCCGGGTGTTTCATGAACATGTCGGGGGAACGACGAAGCCAGAAGGCGACGCACCCCAAGCGACAGAAAATCTGGAGGATCGAATGCGTACCGTTATGCTGATGACCGGTCTGACCTTCGCCCTGCTGACGGGTGCCGCCCAGGCGCAGAATGCTGCCAGCGGCACCGCCGGACAGCCGGCGACGGCATCGGCCACCCCGGCGGCGGTCACCGCCCCGGCCACCACCGACAAGGCCAAGCCCGCCACGGCCGAGCACAAGCATGAGGTGAAGGCCGACGCCAAGGGCCAGGTCGCCACGGCTCCAGCCACGGCCCCGACCGCCGCCCCCACGACGGCTCCGGAGGTAAAGGCCGACGTGAAGGCGGAAGCGAAGCCGGAGGTAAAGGCCGACGTGAAGGCCGAGGCCAAGACCGAAGCCAAGCCCAAGTAACCGGCCCTGAAGCACAGCAGAGCCCCGGCGGATCACCGCCGGGGCTTTTGTGCGTCCGCAAAGTGCGCTTAATCCTCCTGGAAAATCGCCTCAATCGATTGTTCAAACAGCCGGGCGATGGCGAAGGCCAAGGGCAGGCTGGGATCGTAGCGGCCATTTTCCAGGGCATTGACCGTCTGGCGCGACACGGAAAGCTTGTCGGCCAGATCACCCTGGGACCAGCCGCGCTCGGCCCGCAGGTCCTTCAAGCGGTTCTTCATGATCGGCCCCCGTTCAGCGGTAACGAAAGCACGCGATAAGCCCGCCGATCACCCACAGGGCAGACATCACCGGCCACACATAGAACATCGATAGTTTCGGCAGACCCGCAATTTCCAGGAACCCGTAGGACAGGGAAAACAGGCCCGTCCCCGCAAAGGCGAAGGCCAACACCTCGAGTTGGGTCTTGCGCTGGAACTCATCCAGACGGCGGATCTGCCGCAGGATGATCCATGCGACCCCAAAGGTCGGGATCATGGGCAAAAGCAGCAGGGGGACCTTCCACTCCTCCCCCACCAAACCGCTGCGCAGAGCGAGGATGATCGATACCAGAACAACGCCATAGGACAACAGACCGGCACCCAGTTCGACCAGATAGCGACGCATGATTCCCTCCGTCATATGTAAAGCATGCTTTCCATATGACGGACCGAAATCAACCTGTCAAGGTCACTTTACATGGAAAGTAAACTTTCCATCATGAGGCCGGTTGCAGGGTCAGGGTCCAGCGCGCGGCTCCCGGCAGGAACGGGGTCGGCTTGCCCTCGGCCCAGTCCTGATGTCCTGTCAAGTAATAGGGCGACAGCGGATGGCCGCTCTGGCTGCCTGGCATATGGAAGTATCCTTCCCCTTCCCGCCCCGGCGACACGGCAAAGCGCTGGCTGGCGCCAAAGCCCGGTCCCTGCACGCGCGGCATCATGCTGTCGCCGGGCAAGCTCTGCTCGGGCGGATCGGTCAGCCAGCCGACGGGCGGCAGGATGCGGGTCAGGGGGTGGCGAACCTCCGCGACATTGCGCGCACCCCAGGTGAAGCCAGCCACCCCGCCCGCCTTGTCCACCTGATCGGCCACATCGGTCAGGGCGGCATCAATCAGCGCCTCCCAATCCTTATATCCCGGCGGCACCAGCGCCTCGGGCCGGTCGGTCAGCAGGCGGCGCAGGGGGCCTTCCTGCTGTGACGCGGCCCGGTTGCGCGGTTGCGCCCCCTCCAGCCCCAGATAGGCGCTGTAGAGCTTCTGCGACAGGGATGTACGGAAGGCGCGGGTCAGACGGTAACCGACAGAGTCGACCGCGGCCCGCGCGCGCCAATCGCGCACCGGCGCTGTCAGGGCGGCCAGCCGCGCTTCGCCCTGCCGGGTGTTCAGCGCGGTCAGCAGCTGTTCCTGCCAGAAACCCAGGACCAGGGCGCGGTCATCCAGCTGGATCGACAGCATGTCGGCGGGCGTGAACCGGTCGCGCGCGAAAAGACCGTCGCGGATCTGCCCCTGGCGTCCGCCCATATCGTACCCACCATCGCCCAGCTTGGCATAGGCCTCGCCGCCCACGATGCGGGCATTGGCGGTCCAGATACGGTGATGGTCGGGATTTCGGATCACGGGCACCTGATCGGGCGGCAGCATGCCGTTCCAGCCGCGCGTGCCATCGGCCCAGCTGGCAGGCAGGCTGCCATCCATGCCGAACCGGGCCGGCACCGACCCGATGACGGTCCAGGCGATATTGCCGGCGGCATCGCCCACGACCAGGTTCTGCTGTGGCTGGCGCGCGGCGTGGGCGATGGCGATGGCGGCATCCACACTGTCGGCCCGCTCCAGGCCCAGCAGGCCCGTCAGATTGATGGCGTCCGTCGCATGCGCGGTCCAGCGGACAGCGATCTTCGTGCCGTCCGACAGCGTATCGACGATCGGGCCCCAGATGCTTTCCTCCACCACCAGATCCTGGCAGCCGCCCCAGGCGGGGCAGATGCGTTCGGTGGTGCGGGTCAGGTCCTTTGGCCCGTCGGGCGTGCGGTACTGTCCGGGCGACCCGGCCACAGGTTCCAGGATGATGGCGTCGGCGGTATCGATATAGGAATTGGTATAGCCCCAGGCGACCTTACCATTGCTGCCCGCCACCAGGGCTGGCGTCCCCGGCAGGGTGACGCCGGTCGCGTCCATGGTCTCCGGCCCGCTGATAATCCGCAACCGCGCCCGGTACCAGGTGCCCGGTACGGCGATGCCCAGATGCATGTCGTCGGCCACCAAGGCAGCGCCGTTCTCCGTCAGCGCCCCGCCCACGCCCCAGGCATTGCTGCCGATCGTGGGACCGGGATCGGGATCGACCAGGGCGGCCTTGCGCCCCTGCATGGGCACAGCACTGGGCAAAGCCGGTTCCGGCATGACACTGCCATCCAGCGCCGAATCGAGCGATGTACCGCGCGGATACAGGAAATCCGTCATGTCCGGCCCCAGCCTTTGCAGGGTCTGGGCGCGGACCCGGTCGCTCAGCGCATCCTCATCCTGCAAATCCAGATACATGGCATAGGCGGCCAGGATCGTATCCTCCGCCGCCCAGGGCCGGGGGGATGCTAACAGCAGGCTATATTCAAAGGGCCGGCCCGTCAGACTGGCCAGTCCCTGGTTCACCCCGTCGGTATAGGCGTCCAGCATGGCCTTCTGATCGGCGGGCAGGGTGGCCAACACCTGTCCGGCGCGGTGGCGCAGACGGTGGACGCGCCGGGCCTTGTCGATATCCAGCACTGGCCCGATGGGACCCAGCAGGCCCGACAGCTCTCCCGATGCCGACCGGCGGATCAGGTCCATCTGGAAATAGCGTTCCTGCGCATGCAGGAAGCCCAGCGCGCGGGCCAGATCGGCCCGGCTGGCCCCCTCCAGCGTCGGCACGCCGCCCTCATCACGGCTGATGGCGACGGGTGCGCTCAACCCTTTCAGCGCCAGTGACCCCTCCAGGGTGGGCTTGGAGACAGCCAGATTGACCGTGAAGGCCCCGGCGGCCAGCACCAGCACCCCGCCGATCCCCGCCACGCCATACTTCAGCACCCGGCCAATCCCGAACCCCGACCGTCGTCCATTGCGCCTGCGTGCCAAGATACCCCCCGTCCGCTTTTATGATTGCCGGGGCAGTTTCCCTTTTGGGAAAGGCGGGCGCAAGGGGAATGGGGCCAAAACAACAAAGGCCCCGCCGTCACCGGCAGGGCCTTTGAATTTGGTGGAGCCAAGCGGGATCGAACCGCTGACCTCTACAATGCCATTGTAGCGCTCTCCCAGCTGAGCTATGGCCCCGAAACTGTTGGCGCTGTCTGGGTCGTCAGCGCCGTGCGCGGGTTTATCTAGAAACTCACGCAGGGATGCAAGTGGAAAATTCGGGCTGGTGACGGATTTTTGACATCCCCGGCCCGAACAGGAGGATCAGACCTCCTCTTCCCCTTCGACATCGACCACTTCGCCCATGTCGTCGCCGTCATCCAACTCGTCGGCATCTTCCAGCAGGACGTCCTCGTCCTCGACCACGCCGTCATCGACCTCGTCGGCTTCCAGCGCGTCGGCGACATCGACATCGTCATCGACGATATCGGCGGCCCCGTCCAGTTCCTCCTCGACCTCCGTATCCAACGCTTCCTCGTCGTCACGCGGGGCGACCACCTTCTTGGTGTCCTCCACCGGCATGGGACGGGCGCGGCGCGACTTCAGCAGCGCTTCGGGATCGAACACGGTACCGCACGACGGGCAGGTCGGCGGGTCCTTCTTCATGTCATAATAACGCCCGCCGCAATTCGGGCAGATGCGCTTGATACCCCACTCGGCCTTGGCCACGGCAAACCCTCCGTCAAAAACGCGCGCCTGGACATGCGCCGCGGTTGAGGCCGCATCTGCCATGGCTTCGCGCCCCTGTCAAACGGAACTGTGACAGTTTGCGCGTGGTGCGGCCATGCGGCGGGGCCAACAGCGACCGGGACGCTTCCCGGCTGTGCCTGTCCATGATATGCCCGGTCCCCATCACGATGTCGCCCAAGGCCGGATCATGTCCAAGATCGACCTGTCTTCCCTGGCCCTGATCCTGGCCGCCCTGGCGCGCGGCGGCACCCGCCTGCACCTGACCGATACCGCCGGCCTGGAGACGCTGGGCGGGGCGCTGACGGCCCTGGGCGCCACTGTCGAGGCAGGGGGGGGCTGGCGGGTGTGGGGCCGGGGGTTGGGCGGCTGGCGAGAGCCGGACCGCGTGCTGAATCTGGATGCACGGCCCGGTGCCACCCTGCTGCTGGCCGGCGCGCTCGCCACACATGATCTCACGGCGGTGCTGGCGGCCGAGTCGGTATCGCTCACAGGCCTGCGCCCGGCTTTGGAACGGATCGGCGCGCGCCTGAGCCTGCGCCGGGGGAACCTGCTGCCGGGCACCATCACGGGTACCCCATGGCCGCTGCCGGCACTGCACGAGGGGCTGAGTGCGCAGGAGGGGATGGCACTGCTGCTGGCCGGTCTGAACAGTCCGGGGCGCACGGGCGTGACCTTGCTGTCAGACATGGAGCCGGGGCTGGACCTGCTGCGCCGGTTCAGGGCGGCGGTCAGTGTGGAGGCGGGACATGTGTGGGTGAAAGGCTATCCCGACCTGATGGGTCCGGACAGCCTTCCGCTCCTCTGATCAGAGCATCACCGCTCCGCCACACGGGCTGATGCACTGGCCGATCATGTGGTGGGCATCGTCGGAGGCCAGGAACATATAGGCGGGTGTGACATCGTCGACGCTGCCCAGACGCTGGCTGGGCAGGGCGCGACGCAGGGCATCCACCCCGGCCTGGGCCACGGGCGATCCTGCCTTGGGATCGATGGCGCCGGGGGCCACGCAGTTGGCCGTCACATTGCGCGGGCCGATATCGTGAACCAGACTGCGGGTGAAACCCAGCAGCGCACCCGCAGCAGCCCCATAGAGCGTATAGCCAGGGGCGCCGTGATAGGCGACGTCCGAGACGGTGGTGACGATCCGCCCATAATTCTGCGCGAACATCAGCGGCAGAACCATGCGCGTCATCATGAAGGCCGAGCGCACATTGGCAGCCATCACGAAATCAAACTGTTCTGCCGTGGTATCGATGAAGGAGATGGCGGGCCGCATCCCGGCATTGTTGACCAGGATATCGACACGGCCCAGGCCCGTGACGGCGGTTTCCACCAACCCATAGGCGCCATCGGCATGGGTGACATCGGTGCGTAAGGCCAGGACGCGGCGGCCCAGCCGTTCCACCTCCCGCGATAACTCGCTGACCGCGTTGGACTGACCATCATCCTCATAATGGAGGATCAGGTCAGCACCTTCGCGGGCGAAGGCCAGGGCCACGGCCCGACCGATATTGTTGCCCGCCCCCGTGATCAGGGCCACACGATCCTTCAGCCGCGCCATGTGTCACTCCCCCAATGCCCTGCTGTCCGCTGGGCCGCATCCTGACCAGATGCGCCCCTTGCGTCAACCTGTACGGGCGGCAGTGGTCCTGGCCTACAACATCTTGCCAAAGCAGGCCGATTCCGCCCTTCCCCGATAGGTCCCGTAATTGGGCACAAGGCGGTAACCGTGACGGCGGTAGAAGGCGACGGCCCGGTCGTTGGCCCACCGCGTTTCCAGCAGCACCCGGCGATAACCCAGCCGCCGCGCCCCCTCCTCCAGGAAGCACAGAACCGCCGCGCCGACGCCGGCACTGCCAGGGACCGCATACATGCGCTTGATCTCCGCCACCTCGCCGTCGAACGGGCGCACGGCGCCGCAGCCCACGGCCACCCCGTCCAGACGCGCCAGCGCGAACAGCGACCTTTCGGCGACGGCGTCCCACCCGGCCAGCCCACCGCGCCCGTCACTGCCGAAACGGGCCGCCAGATCAGCGGACAGGGCGTCGATCAGAGGGATGGCGTCGGGGGTATCGGGACTGGCCGGCTCCACGGTCAGGCCGGCGGGCAGCGCCGGCAGCTGCTGGTACATGACATGGGTCGTGTGGCTGGTCCCGTCGCCATTCAGGGCATAGTCCGGGATGGTGCCGCAGCTTCGCCAGCCCAGCCGGCCATAAAGCCGTTCGGCGTCATCGCCTGCCCGCGTATCCAGCACCAGCAGCCGACGACCCTGGGCGCGCGCCACCTCCTCCGCACGTTTCAGCAGACTGGCCGCGATCCCCTGACGCCGCGCATCGGGATGCACCAGCATCTTGGCGATCTCTGCCCGATGCGTGCCGTTCACCTGTGGCGCAAGCGCCAGGGTGACGGTGCCGATGATGCGGCCGGCCTCCGTCACGGCCAGTAT
>CALRNG020000116.1:0-9188 GCA_943369495.1 Rhizobium sp. Q54 | reverse complement strand
AGGTCAGGTCGAGGGCGGAGCCCGAGCCCTGACATTCTTGACGCTGCGTCCTCATTCGTCAGGGCTCGCCTTCGGCTCGACCTGACCTACGGCATGGAAGCCATCAGATGAACCGGCGCAGCATCTCCGTCAGGCAGACGATGGCCAGGGACTGGCCATAGGGCATGGAGGTGATCTTGACGTCGCGGTAATACTGAAGGTCGCTGCCCAGCGCCGTACCGAACGACACTTCCTGCAATTCGCCATCCGGCGCGATCTTGTTCAAAACGGCATGCACCGCCTTGATGGCCATCGGCTCATACTCGGCACTGATATAGCGCTTGCGCACCGCCTTCATGATGCCATAGGCGAAACCAGCGGCGGCGGAGCTTTCCAGATACGACGTCGGGTCGTTGATCAGCGTATGCCAGCGGCCATCCTCGGTCTGGTACTTGGCCAGCGCCTTGATCTGGTTTTCCAGCGTGTCGATCAGGAAGGTGCGCAGCGGGTCGCCGGCCTTCAGGTCCAGCAGCTCAATGAATTCCGGAATGGCGATGGTGACCCAGCAATTGCCGCGCGCCCACAGGGCATTGGCGAAGTTGTGGCGGCCATCGAAGGTCCAGCCATGGAACCACAGGCCGGTCTTGGTATCGAACAGATACTTGATGTGGATCAGGAACTGGCGCTTGGCCTCTTCCACATACTCAGGACGGTTCAGCAGCAGGCCGATCTTGGCCAGCGGCAGTACGCTCATCATCAGCGTGTCATCCCACAGCTGTTGCGGGTTCTCACTGTTGAACACGATATGCTGAAACCCACCCTCCTCCGTCTTGGGCAGGCCGTGCATAACCCATTCGGCCCAGGTGTCCAGATACGGGATATAGGTCTGGTTGCCCGTCTTCTCATAAAGATAGGCCAAGGTCAGGAAGGGGCTGACCGTGTTGATGTTCTTGGTCGGGGTGCCGGCGGCAAAACGGTCGCGGAACCAGTCCTGCATGATCTGAAAGGCACGCTCGTTGCCCGTCATCTCATAATATTTCCACATCCCATACAGGCCAATGCCGTGGGTCCATTCCCAGTCGTTCCAGCCTTTGGTGTCGATGACGCGGCCATCCTCCAGTCGCAGCAGGAATTCCCCCGTCTCATCCTTGATATCGACCAGATTGCTGATCAGCAGGTCGATGGTGCGGGTGACATCTGCGGCCTGCAGGCCATGGGCGAGGTTAGGCATGGGATTGGTCTCTCGTTGAAGGAAAGGTTTGCTGCGTAGGTCAGGTCGAGCCGACGGCGAGCCCTGACAGGAAAGGATTGAAAACCATGTCTGTCAGGGCAAGGCTTTCGCCTTGACCTGACCTACGGCTTTGTACCCAGGTGCCGGCACCGTCCCGACCTTCAGCGGTGAACGGGCATTGCGCAGGCTGACCAGTTTCACGGCCTCCAACGCGTCGCCGGGCTTGCCATCCGACGTGACGGCCAGGGCCAGCGTGTTCTTGCCGTCGGGGTTCAGGATGCCGGTGGGCAGCACAAAGGTCCGCTGAGGCCCGACATCGGCGATGAACTGACCCATGTTCCAGCCATTGACGAAGATCAGCACGCGGTATGATCCAATCGACCGTGGTACGCTGGTATCACCGAATGACAGGCCAATTGCGCTATCCTGACCCTTCGGCAGATCAAGGCTGAATTCCGTGCGGTACCAGACGGTGCCGGGCTGTGCCGCCGTTGCCGGGACCGCCGCTGTGGTCCAGCCCTTGTCGTCAAAGCCGGGCAGGTGCCAGCCCATGCGTTCGCCATACTGGCCGCCATTGTTGAACACACCGCGCACAGGGTCGGCAATGTCCTGGCCACCCAGATTGCCCTGGATCTTCCAGCTGATGGGGATAGCAAAGCTTTTGCCCGTGGGCGTGGCGAGCGAGGCGGAGATCAGGCCGCGTGCTTCCTTGTGCAGATCATCCGCATCCAGATCCCAATGATGCGAATTATTGCGGACCATGACCGTCAGGACCCGTTCACCCGGCGCCTGCAAATCTTCCGGGATCGTGAAGGTCGCCAGACCCTGGCCCGGCGGGCGCGGCAGACCGGTGGGCAGCACATGCTGACCGATATAGCGGCCATCCAGCCAGACCTGAACCATGCCGGCCCCGCCAGCACCATAATGCAGGTCGAGCTTGGAGATGCCCGGCTGCGCCGTGTAGCGGCCCCGGTACCAGACATCGCCATGGTGGAAATTATAGTCGTCCATGTTCAGCAACGGCTGACCACCCGGCGGCTTCACAAAGCTGGCCGTGCGGCCCGGCTTGGTCACAGCCCAGGCACTGTCGTCAAAATCCTTTGCGGCCTCCGGCGATCCGGTCTGGAAGCGCCAGGTTGCCTTGGTCAGGTCGGGCAGAGTGACCGCAACGGGACCGGACAGATCCTTGCGGGCAATCAGGCTGCCGCCGATACCCTTTTCCATGGCGACCGATGCGCCATTCCAGCGCACCGACGTCACCGGGGCAGGTGCCCAAACCTCCAGCGGGCCGTCGCTTTCGGTATCGCCGGTCAGTTCCAAGGTCTTGCCCTTGACCACCGCCGTACGCACCAGAGTGGGGCCGCGTTGCAGCAACACACCATCCTTGGTTTCCTGCCGCCAGAATGTCTCGGCCATCGGCAGGTCGGCGATCAACAAGGTCAGGTCAGGACGACCGCCGCCGCTGATCCGCACGCGGGCCAGACCCTGGTGGCTGTAATTCAGGCGCAGATCACCCTTGGCCGCGTCAAAGCTGCTGTCCACCTTACCGTCCAGCACGGTCACCGTGGGGGCACTGCTGTAACGCAGAACCGTCTCCCCGTCTTCGCCCTGTCGGCCATAAAGGAGGGCAAGGTCTCCGTTCCCCTGGCGCAGATGGGTAAACAGCTCCGACGTGGAATAGACCAGCCGCTGCCGTTCCAGATTGTACCCGGCCAGCCACAGCTTGGCGTCATGGCCCTTCAGGCGCAGGGTCCCCGCCTGCGGAATGGTATATTCGCCGTCGGGCAGTGGAGCCTTGAAGCTGAAAACATCATCCGTCTGGGCATTGTTGGGCGCATGCGTAGCGACCAGCAGGCGGGTCCCCGTTTCAGGGTTCACATTGTGATAGAGGCGGACATTCGGGCTGCTGGGCGTCAGGCCCGTGGCCCGGTCCATCTGGGTCAAGTCCTTCACGGTCTGCAGGAAGTGCCCCATCAGCTTGATGCCGCGTGCCTTTTCCCGCAGGCCCCGCGCCTCATCAATGGCAGCACCATAATCATAGGACGTATAGACTACCGGGGCCGGCATCCAGCCCCAGCTGGTCCCGCCATAGGTCATATAGAAGCTTTGGATCGTCAGGCCATTGGCGATGTTGGTGCCATAGAAGACCCGCTGATACCCGCTGCCCAGGCGTTGCGCGTTGCAGCCATAGGCGCCATTGCTGCCCCAATAATCGAACCAGCCGCCGCCATATTCCGCCGCGAAGCCCGGCGTGTTGGGGGACGCGCTGGCCCCGCCAAAGGCACCGCCGGGACCGTAAAGGCCCCAATCGGGCGCCAGATTGGGCTTGCCCACGCTTGCATCCACATCGCAGGAGCCGCCCGGATAGCCGTCAAAGGCATAGAGGTCGTTCGGCCCCTCGACCGTACCCGGCACATTGCTGCCCTTGGGCACCCAGATGCCGTTGCGGCCCTTGTCATTATGGAAGATGGGCACCGTAATGCCGTCGGCCCGCGCCTTATCATACAGATGCTGCATGTAGCGCGCTTGCGTCGGCTGCGTCACATCCAGTTCATTTTCGATCTGATAGGCGATGATGCTGCCGCCGCCATCGGTGATCTGGTGCTTTTTCAGGATGGCGTTGATGGAAGTCAGCCATTCGTCAGCCGCCGCCAGATATTCCGGATGATCGGTGCGCGCCTTGGCCTGCTGTTTGACCAGCCAGCTGGGGAAGCCGCCGCGCGTCACCTCGGCATTCATATAGGGACCGGGGCGGACGATAACGTAAAGCCCCGCCTCCTTGGCCATGGTCAGGACACGGTCCATGTCGCGCACGCCGGTAAAGTCGTACACGCCCGGCTTGGGCGAGTGATAGCCCCAGCCGAAATAGATGGCGACCGTGTTGTATCCCGAGGCCTTCATTTTCTGGAATACGTCGCGCCAGAGGTCGGGGCTGGGCAGGCGGAACGGGTGCATCTCCCCGCCCCAGCTGAAAATCCGCTCCCCGCCGATCTTAAGGGAGTAACGATCCCAGGTGACGGGGGTCGTTACCGGAGCGGGAAGCGCTTTCTTTTCCGGCGGCTCATCCTTCAGCACCGTGAAGTGCCGGACCTTGCCCGAAAGGCCGCCGGGCAGCTCCACCTTGGGCGCCCATTGGCCCGTGAAACCGGGGCCGATGCTGTCGCTGTACCAGTAGCGCTTGTCGACATACTGATCAAAATAGAGGCGCCAGCCACCATCGGGCCGCTTCACGACCGCCGGCCCCTCCACCAGCGTGCCCCATCCGGCCCAGTCGCCGGTGCGGATGAACAGCCAGGGGCCATCCAGTTTCGGCGCCGTCGCCAGTTCGATGAACTTGGTCGTCTCGTTCTTGATGAAGGCGTAGTAGCGCCCGTTCTCCTGAATGATCTTGGCATCAATATGGTTGGGGCCCAGCCCGTGCAGCACCGACGGTTCCGTCCAGTGGGACAGGCTGTCATCGGTGGCGGTGAGGCGGTAAGTCTTGAACTGCCCGTTGGGTCCATTGGTGGACACGGCCAGGATGATATGGACCGAGCCATCCGCATCCACGAACCATTCCGGCGCCCAGCTATTGGTGGTGCCAGGAATGCTGATCTTGTGGTTGCCCAGGAAGGTCCAGTCCTTCAGGTCCTTCGAGCGGGCAAAACCGATCAGGTCATTGTTCCAGTCGGTCGTGTAGGTGACATAGTACCAGCCATCCTTGTGCCGGATGATGCTGGGGTCGCGCAGCAGGCCGTGCGGAGGCTTGAAGGCCTCGGCCTTTTCCAGCGTGAAATTGACCGCATCAGTGGAGCGGTAGACCGACATCGACCTGGCATCGCCATTGATGAAGGATGTCAGAATATAGGACGGTGCGTCCGCCGCCATTGCCACCGGTGACAGGAGCGGGGCAAGCATCAGCGCCAGACGGCGCGCATTGCGGGAAATCTGCGTCATGGGTCAGGCCGCCTTGATCACGGGAAATGGAACATGCTGGGCAACGGCACCTGCACGGGGCTGTTGTCCGGGTTCACATCCATGATGTCGGCCATATAATCCCACCAGCGGCGCATGACGGGCAGTTTGGGCAGATATTCTGCCTTGTTCTCCGGCGTCAACCGCAGGACCGCGAACAGGGACAGGCTCTCCTCATCGAGGAAAATCGAGTAGTCATAGATGCCGGCATCACGCAGCGCCTCGGCCAGGTCCGGCCACAGCGCATCATGGCGGCGCTTATATTCGGCCACATGTCCAGGCTTCAGTTTCATGCGGAACGCAATGGGCGTCATTGATCCACTCCCTTGCCAACGGCGCGGCCCTTTCAACAGGGCTCTCGTCAAATGTCATACAATTCAGTCATACAATGTGGATGAATATCACACAATATGAGATTTCTTGTCTGGGCAAATTTGGCGTCCGCCGCACGGCGACCTCTGCCCAGCCCGCCACCTGCAAGAACCGTCAATGCTGTAAAATCCCATAATATGAATTGACGTTCTGTAATATGATAAATTCTTCTTGCATCCCGTGACGCTCTCCCCCATGATTATCGGGAGAGCGGACAACAACTTCTCAATCCATTCCGCCCCTCCTCACCCACCGGCGCCTGCGCCGTGCCGGGGCCGGGGAAGCGGCATAGAACCGGTCGGCGCCCCCGCCGCCCGGTATCCAGGGCCGTCTACTGTGACAGGCCTCTGGATACGCAGGTGATATTCACCTTGCTTCCCTCCTATTGCTTCCCGGTCAGGCGCGTCCTGACCGGGTCTTTTTCAACATGTGAAACAGCCTGACAAAAACTTATGCAAAGATTTCACAATCCGCTTTCACATGCCACAATTTGGCATTATATTATTTATGGGACATCGTTTCATATATTGGAACTGCACTGATCAAGACGGTGCGAGACGCAACGAAAACACCCTGGTCGCCCCATCAACCGGCGACCTGCCTTGTGGGGAGGAATTGAGAGATGATTTACGCGAAGGGCCGCACGGCGCGGTCGGGAAAACTGCTGACCGGCGCCGGCATCGGCCTGCTGATGACAGCGGTTTCCATGCCTGTCCTGGCACAGTCGGCCCCGGCTGAGAAGGTCGAACTGGAAGAGATTATCGTTGTCGGCACCCGCGCCTCCTTGCAGTCGGCCATCGACCGCAAGAAGAGGGCCAGCACCGTCGTCGACAGCCTGGTGGCCGAGGATGTGGCCCAGTTCCCCGACAAGAATGTCGGCGAGGCCCTGCAGCGCATCACCGGTGTGCAGCTGTCCCGGTCCTTTGGCGAGGGTGAATCCGTCTCCATCCGCGGCGTGGAGCCCGATCTGAACCGCGTGGAGATCAACGGCGTCTCCGTCCTGGGCGGCGCCGGTACGGGATCGCGCGGGTCCGACCTGCGCGATATGGCGTCGGAACTGATCAAATCCATCGACGTGTTCAAGGGCTTCACCGCCGACATGACCGAAGGCGGCGTCGGCGGCACTGTATCGGTACAGACGCGCCGTCCGCTGGAACTACGCAAGACCCTGTTCGCGGTCACCGCCGCCGGACAGTATCTGGACCTGGAAAAGAATGTCACCCCGCGTGGCAACCTGACCTATGGCGACAGGTTCCTGGACGATCGTTTCGGCGTGCTGGTGAACGTCACCTATGATGATGTCGAAACGCGTGGCGATTTCCTGCGCAACACCGAATGGGTGGCGCTAGCCGATTACGACAACTCGCCCAACAAGACCCGCAATGTGGCAGGTTTTGAGAGCGTGGCGACCAAGGCCGCCTGCGCCAGCCAGGGCACGGCCGCCAACCGCACCAGTTGTGAATCGCAATGGTACGATATGTCGCCGCGCATTCCGCGCTATGGCATCTGGCAGCGCCAGGACAAGCGCGTCACGGCCATGACGACGCTCCAGTACCAGGTCACGGATGAGCTGGATGTCTATACCGACATCAACTGGAACCAGCGTGATCAGTTCCTGACCGACTATAATTATACGGTCGATCTGACGGCGGCGTCGCGCATCAACCCGGCCGGCGTGTCGGTGGACGAGAACCACAATGTCATCGGCCTGACCACGTCCGCCACGGCACCGACGGTCACCACCGGTGCCGGCCGTATCTTCGGGTCGCAGATGCGCGGCTTCGATTACAAGCTCCAGTCCAGCTATTACACGGGTGGCTTCAACTGGAACCATGACGCGCTGCGAATGAGTGGGTTCTACACCACGTCTGAATCCACGATGCGCAGCAACACCAACTCCGCCGCGATCAGCGCGACGGTGCCCGGCATCCGGGTCAGCGTTGCCGACAATGGCATCCCGTCCTTCACCTTCCCCACGGGCTTCGATCCCAGCAACCCGGAAACCTATCGGACCGGTGGCGCTGAGATTCAGTACCGTCCCGAAGAGGTTGACGTGACCGAGGATTCGGCCAAGTTCGACATCGACTACGATGTGGACCGCTGGTTCCTGACCACGCTGGAGACCGGCGTGCAGTGGCGTGAGACGGGGTCGCTGCGTTATGCCGGTGGCGGCTACACGGCACCGGGCGGCGTTGTTATCCCCAGCGCCAATGTCACCAGCACCGTCTCCCTGGGCACGGCCACCAACGGTCTGGTCTGGACACCCCAGCGTCTGGTCGATTTCGTCCGCGCGACCGCCAGCCTGACCCCGCAGAACTTCTTCAGCGGGTTCGGCGGCAGCACGGGCAATGTCCCCAAGGGCTGGATGGCGCCCAATGTCGCGGCCATCGGCGACTGGTTTGATGTTTCGGGCTTCAATCATGACCGGGTGCGCAGCGCCAATGGCATTGCCCAGATCCCGGCCCATGACCTGACGGAAACCATCAAGGCCGGGTATGTGAAGGCCAGTTACGCCTTCGATGTCGGCGATATGCCCGTAGACGGCAATTTTGGTGTGCGCGTGGTGGAAACCCAGGTGGATGCCACCGGCGCCCTGGCAAAGACCCGCCGCTTCACCAACAGTGCCAGCGTGATCACGACGGCAATCATCGGTTCCAGCGCCGTGAATGTGAAGGAAAAGTACACCGACACGCTGCCGGCCTTTAACATTTCCTTTGGCCTGATCCCGGACGAGGTCATTGCCCGCCTGGGTTATGCCAAGGTCATGGCACGTCCCAAGCCGACGGACCTGATCGCGTCCTCGGGCAACCCGAACTGCGTGATCGATGAAACCACCGACACGCAGGCCGATGTCTGCACCTTCGGCAACCCGAACCTGGACCCTTACCGCGCCGACCAGTATGACGCCAACCTGTCCTGGTTCCTGAATGCCGACACGCTGCTGAGTGCTGCCTACTTCTATAAGGACGTAAAGAGCTTCATCCTGGCCCGCACCCTGGTGCGAGGTGTGGATGTGTTCAAGGATGGCACGCTGTATGACGTGAACATGCCGATCAATGGCCGTGGCGCCAAGATCAATGGCCTGGAACTGTCGGCACAGACGGCCTTCACCTTCCTGCCCTCGCCCTTCGACGGGTTGGGCGCCAGCGTGAACTACACCTATTCCAAGGCCAAGAATGTCGGTTTGTTCAATTCGCTGACGGGTGAGGAACTGCCCTTCCCTGGCCTGTCCACGCACAGCTACAATCTGATCGCCTATTACGACAAGGACGGCATCAATGTCCGTGTCGCCTATAATGGCCGTACCAAGTGGCTGCAGGCCGCCGCCGAACGGTCGGGCAATCCCGTGTTCCGCGATGGCACCGGCTATCTGGACGCCAAGGCCACCTATCGCTTCGGTGACACCGGCATCTCCTTCTTCATCGAAGGCAAGAACCTGACGGGCGAGGCCGAACGCACCACCTCGGGCGACGATATCCGCCTGGGCGAACTGGCCTATTCCGGCAAGCGCTACTATACCGGCGTGTCCTACAAGTACTGATCAGGCGCGCAGGATAGCAAAGCCCCGTCACCTCCAGGGTGGCGGGGCTTTTTGTTTCGGGGACGGGAGCATGGCAGAACGCCCCATAAGAGATACCGGTGATCGCAACCG
>CALRNG020000115.1:0-9222 GCA_943369495.1 Rhizobium sp. Q54 | reverse complement strand
CAGGGATGGCATCAGCGAACGGGTGATCTGCTCGTCGAGCAAAGGCTCCCGCGTTTCGCCCATATCCTGCATGACCCGGCGTCCGCCGGGCCGTTCATAGATCAGAACGAAGCGTTTCTTGCCTTCCGGCGTCCAATCGACCGTGCCCCAATCCATCAGGCGCAGCACGGCGGGATTCTCGATGGCGCGATAGGTGGCCATCATCTCAATCCGGGCTGGCACGGGCTGGTCGGTGACGATGGCGAAGACTTCCGTCTTGCGATCACGGCTCATTCGCGCGGCAAAGGCGGGGCCGCCCACCGAATCCAGCGCCGGGATTGGGGTGCCCGGCATGATCTCGCACCGGCCGCCCAGATCGACAGGCGACGAGGGGGCCATCATCTCCGCACCGCGGCGGGGCGGCGGCGGGGCGGGCTTCTCGTCAAGATCGGCGCTGCTGGCCATGGTCGAAGGGGGCGCTCCGGTCGGAAGATCATGATGGCGGGACAATGGTTCGGCGCGATCATCGCAAACCATGTGCGAATGCACAATGGCACGCGACCCTATCCAGCCGAAAGGAACATGCACCTGAACTTTGGCCTAATACGCCTATCCAGTGCTGATCCATCCATCAATGCTTGTGGCGGAGGTCTAGAACCTGTTGGGCTGCCAGGGGCCGATAATAGAAATATCCCTGGCCGTAATCGCATCCGGCATCGGCCAGCGCCACCAGCTGCATCAGATGCTCCACCCCTTCCACCACGGTCCGCATGCCCAGACGGCGAGCCAGGGCGACGATGAACTGCACAACAGCCAGCTGCCGCTCATTCTCCACGACATTATCGACGAAGCTCTTGTCGATCTTCAGGGTCGTGGCCGGACAATTGACCAGCAGAGAGAGGGCCGAATGGTCGCGGCCGAAATCGTCGATGGCGATGCCGAACCCTTCCGTGGCGATGGCTTTGACCTGGGTCATCACCTCTTCATTGCTCAACAGCCCCTCGGTGATCTCCAGTTCCAGCATATCACGTTCCAGGCCCAGGCGCCGGCATTCCTCTGTCAGGATTTCCAGCACCGAGGGCGCGCAATTGTCGGGCTGAAGCTGCATGGGGGAGACGTTGATGGACAGATGGATGCTGCGGCCTTGCTGCCGCCAGATGTGCTTCTGGCGCAACGCCTCCCGCATCAGCCATTCGCCGATCGGAACGATGGTCTGATTGCGTTCAGCCAGCGGGATGAATTCCGTGGGGGACACGGCCCCGAATTCAGGGTGCTGCCAGCGCAGCAGCGCCTCCACCCCAAACATCTGACCGGCCCGGATATCGATCTTGGGCTGATACATCAAGGACATGCCAGCTCCACTGCGCGCGAACCAGAGACCATCCTCCAGCGCCCGTTGCCGGGCCAGCTTGCGGCGCAGAGCATCGGCGTACCATCCGATCTGCCGTCGGCTGCACAGTGCTTCCTGCCGGGCCGAACGAGCCGCCATGATCAGCATGTCCATACTGTTGGCGGCATCCTGGAAACTGGCGACACCACAGGACAGCGACAGATGGCAGACCGTATTGTCCACCCGCAGCGGCGCCTCCACCAGCCGGATGAGGCCTTCCACCTCTGTGCTGGCATCAGGCAGCAGAGCGGCGAAGCGTTCACTGTCGAACCGGGCCAGCAATGCCCCTCTGCCGAAAGCCATTTCCATACGGTTCCGGATGGTTGCCAGCAGGATCAAAGCGGCGTCATAGCCCAGGCGGGAAATCAGCCCGTCATAATTGTTCAGTTCCATATAGATCAGAATGGCATTGCCGCCGTTGGTCGACAGCGCCTTCAGGATACGGTTGCCCTCTGTCACGAACCCGTGCTTGTTCAGCATTCCGGTCAAGGGGTCGTGCAGCAGCGCCGGTGCCTGAAAGATACAGGGGCAGTCCGGCGGCGTTGCCGGCAGAATATTGACGCCATCAGTCATTCCTGGACCCCATCGGTGCAACAGGCATAAAGTTACTATGCCTTAATGGTTAGGCTATTTGTCCAGATGGTCAGGTTTCCAAGGTTCCCGTCCGGCACTGAACGGTTGCGGTCATGCGGCGTGGCGCAGGTCCATGATCCGGCCTGCGCACAGGGGCCGATAATAGAAATAACCCTGGCCATAGTCGCAGCCCGCCCCGGCGACGATCACCAACTGGCGAATATGCTCAATCCCCTCCACGACCGTCCGCATGCCCAGATCATGGGCCAGTTCGGTGATGAAGCGGATGATCGTGGCCTGGCGCGGATTGCGCAGGACATTGTCGACGAAGCTCTTGTCGATCTTCAAAGTGTGGGCCGGGCATTCCACCAGCAATGACAGGGCGGAATGGTCCCGCCCGAAATCATCGATAGCGATGGAGAAGCCGGCATCGGCCAGCCGGCGCACCTGAACCATGGCCGCTTCGTCGGTCAGCATGCCCTCCGTGATCTCCAGTTCCACCTTGCGGCGGTCCAGGTCCAGCCGTGCGCATTCATCGACCAGGATCTCCAGAACGGAAGCATGTCCCGGTTCCACCACCAGCTGCACCGGCGAGATATTGATGGCCATGGACAGGTCCATGCCGCCCTGCCGCCAATCCGCCTGCTGACGCAACGATTCCCGGATCAGCCATTCGCCCAGCGGGTTGATGGTGCGGGTGCGTTCGGCCACGGGCACGAATTCCGCCGGCGAGATCGGCCCCAGTTCCGGGTGGGACCAACGCATCAGCGCCTCCACCCCCACCACGCGGCCCGAATGGATTTCCACCTTCGGCTGGTACAGCAAGGAGATGCCGGCCCCGCCCCGGCTGATCCACAGCCCATCCTCAATGGCGCGGCTGCGGGCCAGGCGCTTGCGCAGGTCGCTGGCGAAGAAGCCCACGGGCCGGCCCGCATTGGCGGCATCGCGCCGCGCGATGCGGGCGGCGACGATCAGCATATGCATGTCGTCGGCGGCTTCCGGATATGACGCCACACCGCAGGTGATGGAAAGATGATAGGAGTGGCCGCCAATGACCACCGGCGCTTCCAGTGCCCGGTTCAGGGCTTCCAGGCTGTCACCTGCATCCGGCAGCAGGGCGGCAAAGCGCTCACTGTCGAAACGGGCCAGCAGCACATCGCCCCCAAACGCCAGCTCCAGACGCCGCCGCATGGCGTGAAGCAGCAGCAGCGCTTCCTCATACTCCATGCGGGAGACGATGCCTTCATAGTTGTTCAATTCGATGAAGACGACATGCGGGTGCTCTCCCGCCATAACCATCATGGGTAGCAGGCGGCCACCTTCACGGATGAAACCGTGCTTGTTCAGCAATCCCGTCAACGGGTCGCGCAGGGCGATCGGCAGCTGCGGCGCCATGGCCGCGACGCTGTCGTCGCCTGCACGAAGGTAATGTACCCGCTGCATTTGAATCTTGCCCATCATTTTGCAATCCATTGCACCATAATAGGCCGCAATCATTTGCTTTTAGGAAGTGCATAGGGATAGTTGACGATGTAAATTAATGAATTGCTCGTTAATCATTATTTGTGAGGTATTCAACGAATATCCAGTTGTCGACAACGTGGATACATGCTCCTGGTGAGATGGCAGGAAACAGCGAAAAGCTTCTACTGCAACACGTTACGGGCATGCGGGTGCCGTCCTGCGCCCAAGAGAAACAGAACGACACCCGTACCGTGTTTCCTTAAACGACTTCCACGCGCAGTATGGCGCCGTCGACACCCGTGACCCGCACGCGGACGCCCTGCGGCAGATCGGCGGCAGCCGCCACACGCCAGATCCCGTCACCGACACGCGCGCGGCCATAGCCGTTCACGATCGCTTCCTCCAATGTCAGGACCTGCCCCAGATATTGCTCCCCGCGGCGGTTGAGCGTGCCCGACTGCGTATCATCGGGGTCGCGACGCGCCAGCAGGCGTGACAGAAACCAGGCCAGGACGGCCAGCGCGCCGAACAGCACCAGTTCCGTGACCAGCCCGATATCGAAGATCAGGGCCGCCACACCAACAAGGGCGGCGGCTCCGCCGATCCACAGCAGGGCGGCACCGGGAATGAACATTTCCAGTGCCGCCAGGACGAGCGCCAGGCACCACCAGTACCAGTAGAGAACGCGAAAACCTTCCATCGCTTCCTCCCTTACTCCGGTTCAGAGGTTTCAGGTACTGGCCGTGTCACCCCAGGGTGACGGCTGCTGCTGTGCGGCCTTGATGGCGGCGACCTGGTCGGCATTGCTGCCACTGACGGCGGGCAGGTCGGATGCGCCCGGCTTGCGCGGTGGTTTGGGGGTGGGGGGCGGGGCGGTGCCGCCACCACCGCCATCACCCTTGAACGTATCGCGGGCCAGTTCGGCCAGACCGCCCAGCGAGCTGATGATGCCGGTCGCTTCCATTGGCATGAAGAACACCTTCTGGTTCGGGCTGTGCGCGAACTCCTTGAAGGTGGTCAGGTACTGCTGTGCCACGAAATAGTTGATGGCCTGGACATTGCCTGCCGATATGGCGTCGGACACCATCCGGGTGGCGGCGGCTTCTGCTTCCGCCTCACGCTCACGCGCTTCGGCGTCGCGGAAGGCGGCTTCGCGCCGGCCCTCGGCCTCCAGGATGGCGGCCTGTTTCTGGCCTTCGGCCTTCAGGATCGCTGCCTGCCGGGCACCCTCGGCCTCCAGGATCAGGGCGCGGCGCTCGCGCTCCGCCTTCATCTGGCGGGCCATGCTGTCCACCAGATCGCGCGGCGGCTGGATATCGCGGATTTCGATACGGGTGACCTTGATGCCCCAGGGCTGTGTCGCCACGTCCACCACATGCAGCAGCTGGGCGTTGATGCGGTCGCGCTGGGACAGAAGCTCGTCCAGGTCCATGGAGCCCATGACGGTGCGGATATTGGTCATGGTCAGGTTCAGGATGGCGACCTGCAGCTGGCTCACCTCATAGGCGGCCTTGGCGGCGTCCAGTACCTGATAGAAGACCACGCCATCGACCTTCACCATGGCATTGTCCTTGGTGATGACCTCCTGGCTGGGCACATCCAGCACAATTTCCATCATGTTCATCTTGGCGCGGACAACGTCGATGAACGGTACGATGAAATGCAGGCCGGGCCGCAGGGTGTGGGTATAGCGACCGAACCGCTCCACCGTATATTCCAGGCCCTGCGGTACGGTCTTGATACCGGCAAAGGCCAGCAGAACGCCGAACAGGGCCACGACGCCCGCAAAGATACCCAGTTCCATATTGTGCTTCCCCCCTTGAACCCCTATCCCCAGCATCGCATGTGGGAGGGAAGAAAGGCGAGCGCAAGTGGTCGGATACAACCATTAACCGATTTTCCGGAAGGGCCGTTTCCACCCCGCCCTTGCCCCGCCCGCCCAGCCGGCATAGCCTGCCGCCCATTGATCCCTTTCCGGATGTTTTCAGGAGCCCTGCCATGCGCCGCTTCCTTGCCGCTCTGCTGTTTCCCCTGGCCCTGGCCCTGCCGGCCGCAGCGCAGGAGGTGGTGGGGGAGTTCAGCAATGACTGGACCGGAAACGAGCTGGATATCACGGCCTTTCCCGATCCGGAGGTGAAGGGCATCACCTGCCATATCGTGGATTTCGACCGTTCCGTCTGGGACCGGCTTTCCAAGGGAAACTGGTTCGAGGACCCGTCCAACGCCTCGCTGGCCTGCCGGCAGACGGGGGCCATCAGCATCGGGGATATTGATCTGTCCAAGCGCGGGGCCGAGGTGTTCTCCGAACGCAAGAGCCTGGTGTTCAAGTCCATCGCCGTGCGCCGTATCTATGATAAGGCCAATGATACCCTGATCTATGTCGTTTACAGCCGACAGGTGAAGGATGCATCGGCCAAGATGTCGATCAGCACGGTCCCCCTGTTCGCCGCCAATCCAACCTGGGAGAAAGGCAAGCCCAAGTGATGGCAGGACTGCTTGCGCTGGCTGCCCTCGGCTTTTCTTTGGCAAAACCCTTCGGATAGGTTAATACAAGGTTTATCTGGAGTACCGTTCGGTGGTATGTATCCCTTGTCCCAAAGGGACGATGCATACTCCAAAATGGGGACCGTGGGTCATGTGGATGACGAGCCTTGTCGGCGGTGGCAAGGGTTCCGCCATTGGGCGCCGTTTGAATTTCGAGGTGCAGAGCTTCAAGGCCGATCACTGGGTCATTGAAGAAAGTCTGGGCACCGAGGAAGAAGCACGGGCGCTGGCTACGAAACTGTTGCCTAACCGCGACGGCGTGCGAATCATTCGCGACTTCGCGGGTGTCCCGGGGAAACCCCCGACGGAAACCATCATCTTCTCCGAAATGCGGGAAGCCAAGGGCAAGACCATCACGGTCCAGCCTGTGGAAGACAGCCCTGTCTGCGCGGACACCAAGGATTACCTGCAGGCTGACAGCCGGCAGACCATCTCCAAACTGCTGCGGCAATATCTGGAAGATAAGGCCCTGACGGCATCTGAGCTGCTGTACAACGCGGCGGAGATGAAGCGCGCCATCAATTTTGAGAATCTGGTGCCCACCGCCGTGGGCCGTGTGGCCAGCATTCAGGGCAAAGTGACCGGTCAGGATGTGCGCGAACGCCGCGACCTGATCTATTCCAGCCTGACCGACCTGCGCGGCAAGGCAGAAGCGGCGCAGAAGCGTGCCGGCTTCAGCGTGAAGCAGGATGGGTTCCGCGGTGCCCTGGAAAAGGTGGAAGCCCTTTGCAACGGCGATGAGGCAGAGGCCGATTACCTGTCCAAGGTCATTCTCTGCCGCGATCTGGTGCAGATACGCAATCTGCTGGGCAAGGTGGAATGGCTGCTGGAATGTGCGGGCGACGCCGCGCAGAACAAGTCCACCCATATCAACATCATTGATACGCTGGTGGCCGATGCCAGCAGCTTCCCGACGGTCATCCAGGATCTGCTGGGCCGTCAGCCGGACCTTGGCACCGCGCTGGGTCGCATGCTGGACATGCTGGAAGGCAAGTTTGAGCCGAGCGAGCGTGAAATGGCGCCGCCCATCGCCAAGATGTTGAGCCAGTGGCTGGGCATGGGCCACGCCCCCCAGACCTGGCAGGTGGTGCTGGAGGGTTTCCTGCGCAGCCTGCGGGGCACGGCCCCCCTGTCGCGCGACACGGAACGCAACCGTACCAGCTTTACCAACCTTGTGGCGCGGGTGATGACGCCAACCGGTCTGTTTGGCGGCTCACGGATGGCGGATGCCATCACGAATGGCTATCTGCGCTTCATCGAACAGGGGGGCGGTGAGGGGCGGCGCATGTCCATCGAAGGCGTGATGGGCCTGATGCCCGCGTGGCGCGACCGCACCCTGTATCTGGCGGAATTGGCCGGCGGCGATGTCGGCCAGCGGGAGGCGGAGACGGTGGTGGCGCGCCTGAACAACTGCCTGTCGAGCGAGCGTGATGTGAATTCGATGGTCGGGTTGCAGGTGCCTCTGAAGCCCAAGATGCAGGCCATGGCCTCCCTCTATACCGCCATCAATAATGCCAAGCTGCCGGACGATGTCCGCCCGGTGATGGCCGACCGGATTGATGAGATGGTGGCCAGCTATATCGCCCAGGCTAAGGTGATTGAGCGGTTGGACGATCCCTCTGCCACGTTGCGCATCCGCGCCACGCGCCTGATGCAGTTTGCCGCCAACGACGTCCTGTCCAGCCCGAAGGCCCGCAGGATGGTGCGCGACCAGATTGTCGGCCTTTTGCGTCAGCCCAATTTCGACGGCAAGTTCGTGGAGGGGCTGAACACCCCGCAGGAACAGGCCAATGCGCTCCGGCAATTCTACGGCCTGCTGCGTCAGGCGCAGTTCATGTAGGTTTTCCGTCAGGCGCCGGGTGTGTGCCGCCGCTCCTGCCATCGCCGCCACAGGTGATAGGCGGCAGGCGCGAACAGGATGATCAGGACGATGCGGATGATGTGGTGCGTGGCAACAAAGGCTGCATCCACATGCAGGGCCAGCGCCACTAGGCTCATCTCCGCCAGACCTCCGGGCGCATAGGCCAGAATCAGCCCGGCCAGATTCAGCCCCGTCAGCAGATGCACCAGCAACGACAGGGCCAACGACACCAGCAGCAGCACCAGCGTCAACCCCGCCGCAATGCCGGCGGTCCGCGCGATCCGCATCAGGGGGACCCGCTGGAACCGCCCGCCGATGGAAGCACCGATCACCACCTGTGCGGCGGCAACCAGCAGGCCCGGCGGCTTCACCGCCGTCAGTCCGGCCAGATGCAGGCCTGCGGACAGCAGCATCGGCCCCACCAGGATGCCGGCGGGGATGCCCAGCTTCTGCGCCACCGGTGCCCCGATGAAGCAGGCGGCGATGACTCCATAATCGATGAGGCTCAATTCCCAGGGCCATGGGCCCAGCCCATGCAAGCTCCAGTCCCGGCCCGCTGGGTCGTAGCCGGGCAGGGCCTGGAAGGCAAAGGGGACCGTCATCACCACCAGCATGATGCGCAGGCTGTGGCCCAGCGCTATGGACCGGTCATCCCCGCCCAGCGCACCCCCCATCAGCACCATCTCCGTGAACCCGCCCGGCATGGCCGTGAAATAGGCGGTGGGCGCGTCATATCGGGCGAAACGCCGCAGGTAGAAGGTGCCGGCCACGGCGCCGATGATGATGTACACGGCCATAAAGGCCAGGCTGACCGACCAGTCGCCCAGATGGCCCAGAAGGCTGGGTGTGAAGGACGCCCCCAGCATGATGCCCAGCACGATGACCAACCCGTCGCGCAACTTCTGTGGCACCATGGTGCGCACACCACCCAGTGCCGCGATGGTGGTCGCCAGCATGGCCCCGATCATGAAGGCCAGCGGCACATGCAGCTTGAAACAGATGGTCCCGCCAGCCGTGCCCAGTGCCATGGCCGTCGCAAAGCCAGCCCAGTCAAAGCGGCGGGGACGCCGGGCGGGTGCCGGGGCCGGTACCGTGTCGTGCGGTTCGCTCATGCCACGAACCGGCCCAGCCTGACGGCGGTCTGTCCGCGTTCGGGGTGCCGCGACGGCATGATCATCACGCAATTATCATAGGGGGTGACCAGCGCCGTCTCGCCATCCATGGCGAATGGGGTACCGGCAGCTTGGATGACATCCATACCCTGATATTCCTTACGGAACCGGAAACGATCGCTGCCTACCGTAACGGTTTGCGTCACCTCCACAAGCCGGGCGGGCGCCGGTTCGGCGGATGGCAGCCATGGGGACAGCGCAGATGCTGGCACGATGCCGGAGAGCAGCAGGAACCGCGC